>CAYPDO010000066.1:0-12828 GCA_964409495.1 uncultured Bordetella sp. | reverse complement strand
GGCCGAGTACTACCTCGAGACGATCAAGACCGTGTTCCAGGACTACGCGCTGGTCAACGGCACCTGGAAGGCCGACGACGGCACCCTGGTGCGGCCGCAAGACATCACCACCAGCGCCCTGCTCACCGTGGAAGGCGAGCTCGACGACATCTCGGGCGCGGGCCAGACCCGCGCCGCGCATGACCTGTGCAGCGGTGTGCCCAAGAGCCGCCAGTTCCACTATGACGTGGCCGGCGCCGGCCACTACGGCATTTTCTCGGGCCGCCGCTGGCGCGAAAAGGTGTACCCGGAGATCAAGGCCTTCATCCTGCGGTTCAATGCCCCCGAGGGCCGGCTCGACCACATGCCCACGCCCGCCGAGCTGAGCGGCGACTACGAGATCGACCGCATCGCCGTCGATGCGCCGGTGGAAGCGGCCACCGAGGCGCCGGCACGCAAGATCACCGTGCGCAAGGCCTCCACCGCGCCGGCCAAGGCCGGCAAGGCGGCAGCCGCCAGCAGCACCGCGGCGGCCGCCCCGGTGCCCGCCGAGGCCCCGCAGGCGGCGGCCAGCCCGCGCCAGGCCCGCAGCGCGGCGCCGGCCAAGAAGGCCGCCAAGTCCAGCGCGCCGGCGCCAGCCGCCAACCGCCCCACGGCCCGGGCCACGCGCAAGCCGCGCGGATAATCCGGGCGGTGCAGCCCACCGCCCCCCGCCCCCCGCAGCCAAGCGCGCCGAACCCCGCCACCGAGCGGGGTTCTTCATGGGCCGAGCGCATCGACGCGCTGCTGCCGCAAACCCAGTGCACGCGCTGTGGCTACCCCGATTGCCGCAGCTATGCCCAGGCCATCGCCACCGGCCAGGCCGCCATCAACCGCTGCCCGCCCGGCGGCGCCGAGGGCGTGGCGCGCCTGGCCGCCCTCACCGGCCAGCCGGTGCAGCCCATCGACCCGGACTGCGGCGTCGAAGGCCCGCGCCTGCTGGCGGTGATCGACGAGGCCTGGTGCATCGGCTGCACGCTGTGCATCAAGGCCTGCCCGGTGGACTGCATCAGTGGCACCCACAAGCGCATGCACACGGTGATCGACGCGCAGTGCACCGGCTGCGAGCTGTGCGTGCCGGCCTGCCCGGTGGACTGCATCGCGCTCGTGCCGGTCACCGCTGAACGCACCGGCTGGCAGGCCTGGAGCGCCGCCGACGCCACCGCCGCCAAGGCCGCCTACGCGCAGCGCAATGCCCGCCGCGCCCGCCACAAGCAAGAGCACGACGCACGCCTGGAAGCCAAGGCCGCCGCCAAGCTGGCCGACCTGCCGGCCCACACCCAGCACACCGACCCCGCGGTGATCGCCCGCAAGCGCGCGGTGATCGAGGCCGCGCTGGCGCGTGCGCGCGCCCGGCGCGCGGCGCCGGAGGGCGAGACATGACGCCGCCGCCCGGCCAGGGCCTGAGCCGCGCCCAGGCCAACGCGCTGCTGCTGCTGGTCGCGGTGATCTGGGGCTCGGCCTTCGTCGGCCAGGTGCTGGGCATGGCCGGCGTGGGCCCACTCAGCTTCACCGGCCTGCGCTTTCTGCTCGGCGCGCTCGTGGTGCTGCCGCTGGCCTGGCGCGAGCGCCGCGCGCTGCAGGCGCAAGGCCATGCACCGGGCGCGCCGGCACTGCGCTGGATCGGCCTGCTGGGCGCGCTGCTGTGCACCGGTGTGGTGATGCAGCAGATCGGCCTGATGAGCACCAGCGTCACCAACGCCGGCTTCCTGACCGCGCTGTACGTGCCGCTGGTGCCGCTGCTGGCCTGGGCGTTCCAGCGCCAGGCGCCGCACTGGAGCGTGTGGCCGGCCGCCGCCGGCTGCTTGGGCGGCACCTGGCTGCTGACCGGCGGCTCGGTGGCCGCCGCGGCCAGCCTGGGCACGGGCGACCTGTGGGTGCTGGCCAGCGCCCTGCCCTGGGCCGTGCATGTGCTGCTGGTGGGCCAGGTGGCCAACCGCCTGCGCGGCGCCTACGGCCTGGCCTGCTGCCAGTTTCTGGTGTGCGGCGTGGCCGCCACCGCCGCCGGCCTGGCGCTGGAGCCGATCACGCTGCAGGGCCTGGCCACCGCGGCCGGCGCCATCGCCTACACCGGCGTGTTGTCGGTGGGCGTGGGCTTCACCATCCAGGTGGTGGGCCAGCGCCATGCACACCCGGCCGATGCGGCCATCGTGCTGAGCTCGGAGACGGTGTTTGCCGCCTTGTTCGGCGCGCTGTTCCTGGGCGACCGGCTGAGCGCCGTGGGCCTGATGGGCTGCGGCCTGATCCTGGCCAGCATCGTGGGCGTGCAAACCCTGCCGCTGCTGCGCGCCCGCCTGGCCAACCCCTGACGAGCCCCTGATGAAGACTGCCGACATCGCCCCGTTTTTCGCCACCCTGGCCGCCGCCAACCCGCAGCCGGCCAGCGAGCTGGAATACACCAGCGTGTTCGAGCTGCTGGCCGCCGTGCTGCTGTCGGCGCAGGCCACCGATGTGAGCGTCAACAAGGCCACCCGGCGCCTGTTTCCGATCGCCAACACCCCGCAGGCCCTGCTGGCGCTGGGCGAAGAAAAGCTCGCCGAGCACATCAAGACCATCGGCCTGTTCCGCAGCAAGGCCAGGCACCTGATCCAGACCTGCCGCATGCTCATCGATCAGCACGGCGGCCAGGTGCCGCGCAGCCGCGCCGCGCTGGAAGCGCTGCCTGGCGTGGGCCGCAAGACCGCCAACGTGGTGCTGAACGTGGCCTTTGGCGAGCCCACGATGGCCGTGGACACGCACATCTTCCGGGTGGGCAACCGCAGTGGCCTGGCCCCCGGCAAGACGCCGCTGGCGGTGGAGCAGCAGCTGGAAAAGCGTGTGCCCGAGCCCTACCGGCGCGACGCGCACCACTGGCTGATCCTCCATGGGCGCTATGTGTGCACCGCCCGGTCGCCCAGGTGCGGGGCCTGCCAGGTGCAGGCCTGGTGCGACATGGGCCGCAAGCTGCCGGCCTGAAGCCGCGCCGCCCGCGGTGTAAGGATTTGCCGGCCCCCGCGACCCACCCCGCATGAAGCCGCTTTTACTCTCGATCGCGATGCTGCTGTCGACCGCCGGCGTGGGTGCTGCGCCCGCGGCAGGCGCCGTGGCCTTCAGCGGCGCCACGCTGGATGGCCAGCGCTTTGACCTGGCGGCGCGGCGCGGCCGGGTGGTGATGGTGGTGCTGTGGCGCAGCGCCTGCCCGGTGTGCATCGACAAGCTGCCCGAACTGCGCGCCAACGCCCGGGGCTGGAAGGATGCGCCATTCGATCTGGTGCTGGTCAACCTGGATGCCAGCCCCGCCGATGCCGAGCGGTATGACCGGGCGCGCCGGATCCTGGCGCCCGGCGAGGCCTCGGTGTTCAGCTTCTGGCAAGGGCAGGCGCAGATGCCGGGCCCGTGGCGAAGCCCGGAGCGCCTGCCGCACACCGTGATCTTCGATCGCCAGGGCGCGGTGGCCGCACAGTTTGAAGGCCGCATCCCGGCCGAGGCCTGGAACCAGGTGGCCGATCTGCTGCCCTGACAGGCCGGGCGGCGGGTGGCATCGGCGGCTTCAGGCCGACCCGATGCGCACCTGGCGGCACTCGCCGTGGCGCGGCGGGCGCGGCCAGTGGGCGGCGTCCAGGCCGGCGCACAGGCGCAAGGCCAGCGGCACGGCCGGCTGGCTGGGCCCTTCGGCCCGCGGCAGCAGCTGCATCACGCCCGCATGGGCCACCACCAGCCGGATGCCGGCGCCGGCCATGCCGGTGCAGGCCTGGGCGCTGGCGGGCATGTCGGAGAGGGATCGCGCAGCGCCCGCGGCCGGCGCCCGCACCCAGGCCGCCACACGCGCCGCCATTGCCGCCAGTGCCTCGCCGCCGCCGGGTGCGTGGCCGGTGAAATCGGCCTCCCAGGCCTGCACCTCGGCCCAGGCGATGTCGTGCCAGGGCTGGCCGTCCCAGGCACCGAAGTGCAATTCCAGCAGGCGCGCATCGATGTGGTGGCGCCAGCCCCAGCGCGCCAGCCAGCGGCCCACGTCGGCACAGCGGCGCAGCGGCGAGGTCCACACCTCGCGCGGCAGGCCGTGGCGGCGCGCCGCGGCGCGCATGCGGTGGGCCAGGCGCTTGGCGCGGCGGCGGTGCACCGGCAGGTCGGTCTGGCCGATGCAGCGGCCGGCGGCGCCCTCGGGGCGGGGATGGCGCCACAGCCACAGGATCAGCACGGCGCCATCGCCCGCCAGGCCCGGCACCATCATCCGGTCCAGCCCGGCTGGGCCGCCGCCACGGCCAGCACCGCCAGCTCGGCGAACTGCTGGGTGGCGCCCAGCGTGTCGCCGGTGAAGCCACCCAGCCGGCGCAGCAGCCAGGCGCGCATGCGCCAGGCCACGGCCAGCACGGCCAGCAGCGCCAGCGCGGCGCGCCAAGGCGTGGGCGCCGGCAAGGCGATGGGCCAGCCGACGGCGGCCAGGCCGCCGCCCTGCGCCACGGCGGCCAGCAGCGCCCAGCCCCAGGCGACCGCCAGGCCGCCCGCACCGATGCGCCGGGCCAGCGGCTTGGCCTTGGCATGTTCGGGATCGCCGGCATAGGGCAAGGCGGCCAGCAGCGTGGCGGCGCCGGCACGGCTGGCGGCCTGGGCCAGCACCAGGGCGGCGGCCGCAGCGGCCGCGCCATGCTGGCCGCTCAGCTGGGCCAGCAGCGCCAGCTTGGCGGCCAGCACCAGCACCAGGCCCAGCGCACCATAGCTGCCCAGGCGCGAGTCCTTCATGATCGCCAGCGCGCGCTCGCGGCCCACCGCGCCGCCCAGGCCGTCGCAGGTGTCGGCCAGGCCGTCTTCATGGAACCCGCCGGTCAGCCACACGGTGGCCGCGGTGGCCGCCACTGCCGCCACCCAGGGGCTGCCGCCCAGCGCCGTGGCCAGCGCCAGGGCCGCCGCGCCGAACAGGCCCACGCCCGCCCCCACCAGCGGAAAGTGCCGCGTGCACTGCTCCAGCCAGGCGGGGTCGAAGCGCGCCAGCCGCACCGGCACACGGGTGAGGAACTGCAGTGCCACGGCGATCAGCCGCAGCTCGTGGGCGATGGCCGCCAGCATGCCGGCTCAGGCCGGGGTGGCGCTGCCGGGGCCGCCGGGGCCACCTGGGCCACCTGGGCCACCGGGGCCACCTGGGCCGCTGACGCCCGCGCTGTCGAAGCTGGCCATGCCGGCCAGCAGCTCGACGGCCGAGACCACCAGCGGCCAGGCCAGTGCCGCGCCCGAGCCCTCGCCCAGGCGCAGGCCCAGGTCCAGCAGGGGTTCGGCGCCCAGGGCCTGCAGCATGGCCGCATGGCCGGCCTCCGCGCCGCGGTGGCCGAACACGCAGGCCTCGGTCAGCGACGGCGCCAGGCCGCGTGCCACCAGGGCCGCCGCACCGGCGATGAAGCCATCCACCAGCACCAGGCGGCGCTCGGCCGCGGCCTGCAGCATCGCGCCAGCCATCATCGCGACCTCGAAGCCGCCGAACTCGGCCAGCGCCTGGAGCGGGCTCATCCGGGCCAACACGGCGCAAGGCGCCTGCGCGCCGAGGGCGCGCCCGGCCCCTTCGGCCGGCCCGGCGGGGCCGCTGCCCGGCACCCCGCCCACGCGGTCGAGTGCGCGCTGCAGCACGGCGCGCTTGTGCGCCAGGCCAGCGTCGTCCAGCCCGGTGCCGCGGCCCACGGCCTGGGCCAGCGGCGTGCCAGCCAGCGCCACCAGCAGCAGCGCCGCGGCCGAGGTGTTGGCAATGCCCATCTCGCCCAGCACCAGGGCATTGCCGGGGCGCGCGGCCACCAGCGCAGCGCCGCGGCGCAGGCCTTGCAGCGCGCGCTCGCGGCCCAGCGCGGGGCCGGTGCTGGCGTCGGCTGTGCCGCTGCCCAGGCGGGCATCCACCAGATCGGGTCCGGCCGGCGGCGCGCTGGCGATGCCGGCATCCACCAGGGTCCAGGCCAGGCCATGCTGGCGCGCCAGCACATTGATGGCCGCACCGCCGCCGCGCATGTTGGCCACCATCTGCGCCGTCACGGCCTGCGGATAGGCCGAGACAGCCTGCGCGGCAATGCCATGGTCGGCGGCAAACACCAGCAGCTGCGGCGCGTGCAACGCGGGCTGCTCGCGGCCCTGCAGCAGGCCGATCTGCAGCATCAGCGCCTCCAGTCGGCCCAGCGCACCCAGCGGCTTGGTCAGGTGGTCGATGCGGTGGCGCAGGCGCGCGGCCAGCGCGGGCTGGGCCGCGGCATCGCGTGGCGCGATGCGGGCGCACAGCGCGGCCAGGTCGGCGGGCAGGTCGTCGGCGGGGGGCGGATACAGGCTCATCGCGGTCATTCGGGGGGAGGCGCTGGCGGTCAGCGGGGCTGCAGCAGACCCATCAGCGTGGTGGCGCCCACATGTTCGTCCAGCACATCGGCCAGGCGGTCGAACACGGTGGCCAGCGGCTCGGGCGCGCGGCCGAACAGGGCCTGCAGCACGGCGGGGTTCTCGAACAGGCCGTGCAGGTAGAGGGCCAGGATCGGGCCCCGCTGCCAGCCCAGGCCGGGCGATGCGGGCACGGCGTCGGTCAGGGCATCGGTCGGGGCATCGGCCAGGGCGCCCGGCGGGTGGGCGGTGCTCTGGCCCAGGTGGATCTCGTAGCCCTGCACGTCCAGGCCGCTCAAGGGGGCCCAGGGGCCTTGCAGCGGGCCCAGGCGGTGGCGGGCCTGGCGCAGCGTCTTGCGCGCGGCAAACCGGGTATGCAGCGGCAGCAGGCCCAGGCCGGCGTCCTGGCCCGGTGCGCCGCCTTCCTGGCCCAGCGGGTCGTCGACCACGCGGCCCAGCCACTGCAGCGCGCCGCACACGGCCAGCAGCGGCTGGCCGCCGGCCACATGCGCGGCGATCGGCGTGTCCAGGCCCTGCTGCCGCACCCAGGCCAGATCGGCGCGGGTGTGCTTGCTGCCGGGCAGCACCAGCACTGCGCCAGGGGCGGCCAATGCGGCGCGCAGCGTGGGCGCATCGCGCACCACCACCAGCGGCACCCCGGCGCGGGCCACGGGCTCGAACTCATCCAGGTTGCTGGCATGCGGCGTGGCCAGCAGCACCACACGCGCGCCGGTGCTGGCGGGGCTGCCCCAACTTGTCCCGGTTGGCACGGCGTCTTCTTCGGGCAGGCCGTGCTGGCGCAGCATCGGCAGCACGCCCAATACCGGCAGGCCGGTGCGCTGGCGCAGAAGCTCAGGCGCCGGCGCCAGCAGCGCGGCATCGCCGCGGAACTTGTTCAGCAGGAAGCCGCGCAGGCGCTGGCGCACGCCGGCATCCACCAGCGCGGTGGTGCCCAGCAGGTGGGCGAAGGCGCCGCCGCGGTCGATGTCGGCCACCAGCAGCGCGGCGGCATCGGCCTGCACGGTGGTGAAGGTGTTGACGTAGTCGTGCGCCGCCAGGTTGATCTCGGCCGGCGAGCCGGCGCCCTCGATCACCAGCAGCTCGGCCTCGGCCTGCAGCGATTGCAGCGCGGCCCGGGCCGTGGGCCACAGCAGCGCGCTGCGCTCGCGCCAGGGCATGGCCGCCAGCTCGGGCCGCACCTGGCCCATCAGCACCACCTGGCTGCGCGTGTCGGCCTCGGGCTTCAGCAGCACCGGGTTCAAACGCGGCTCGGGCGCGGTGCCGGCGGCCAGGGCCTGGAAGTACTGCGCGCTGCCGATCTCGCCCTGCAGCCCATCGGCGGCCACCACCACGCGGGCGTGGTTGCTCATGTTCTGCGCCTTGAACGGGCGCACGTCAAGGCCGCGGCGCGCATACCAGCGGCACAGCGCGGTGGTGATCCAGCTCTTGCCGGCGCCGCTGGTGCAGCCCAGCACCGCCACGGCGCGGGCGCGATGGGCTTGCGACGCGCTCATGCCAGCGCCCGTGCCGGCGGCTGGGCCGCAGGGTCGGCGGGGATTGCGGCCACGGCCCCGGCGCCAGGCGCAGCGGCATCCCATGCGGCCAGCCACAGCGCCTGCTCGGCCGGCGGGCGCAGGCCCACGCGCACCCAGCCCGGCAGACCGAAAGACTGGCAGCAGCGCAATGCAAAGCCCAGCGCGCGCAGCCGGCGCAGCTGGGCGATCACGCCCTCGGCCGCGCCCGGCGGCCGGCCCAGCACGAAGGGCGCGGCGCCGGGTGCCAGCGCCCAGCCGCGGGCAGCCAGTGCAGCCGCCAGGCCGGCACGCCAGGCGGCCAGCGTGGGGCGGCAGCCGGCCAGCCAGGCCTGCGTGGCCGGCTCGCACCAGGCACCCAGCAGCGCCTCGCCCTCGGCCGCCAGCACCCAGCTGGGCGCCAGGGCCTGCACGCGGGCCCAGGCATCGCCCTGCCGGCCGCCTGGCTGGGCATCGGCCGGTGCCTGCAGCCAGCCGGCGCGCACGCCGGGCAGGCCCAGGGCCTTGTTGGGGGTGAAGAGCTGCCAGGCGCGGTCGGCCAGTGCCGGCGGCAGCGCCGGGGCGCCGGCCGCGCCGCCCAGGTGCAGCGGCGCATAGGCCTGGTCGATGGCCAGCCAGTGGCCGGGATGCAGCGCGCCGGCCAGCGCCTGCCAGGCGCCGGCATCGAAGGCGGCGCCCGAGGGGTTGGCCGGGTCGTTGACCCACAGCAGCGTGGGTGCGCCGGCGGCCGCCAGCGCCAGCAGGCTGGCGCGGTCATGCCAGGGCTGCAGCGGCAGGCCGGCGGCGCGTGCCGCGGCGGCATAGTCGCCATAACCCGGCTGCGGCGCGGCCACCTGCTGCAGGCCGGCCAGCCGCGCCGCCAGCGTGAGCCGGAAGATGCCCTCGCTGCCGCCAGCGGTGACCGCGATGCGTGCCGCGGCCACCCCCTGCTGCAGCGCCAGCCGGCCGCGCAGCGCGGCGTAGTCGGGATCAGGGTAGCGCTGGCGCGGCGCGGCGCGCACCGCCGCCAGGGCGCCCGGTGCCGGTCCGAGCGGATTGACATTGGTCGAGGCATCCACGCGCGCCAGCGCGCCGCCGTCGGGCCCGCCATGCCGGCGCGCCGCACCTGCCGGCAGCGCGCCCGGCACCGGCGGGTCGGTGCAGGCCGTCAAGCGATCCACCCGGTCCACATCGCGCCCGATGCGGCCATGGCCAGCGCCGTGGCGCCAAAGGCCCACAGCGCCGCGCGCCGGCTCAGCGCCAGGGCCTGGCGCGTGTCGGCGGCCTGCGGCGCGCGGCCGGCGGCGTGCAGGGTGTAGACGCCCGGCTTGCCCAGGCGCACGCCCAGGCACAGCGCCATCGCGCCCATCGGCCAGCCGCTGTTGGGCGACGGCGTGCGCGCCGCCTCGCGCCACAGGGCCGATGGCGCCAGGCCGCGTGCGCCGCCGGCCAGCCACAGCAGTGCGGCGCTCAGGCGCGCCGGCAGCCAGCCCAGCGCATCGTCGGCCCGCGCGGCGCAGCGGCCGGCCCATTGCCAGCGCGGGCTGCGGTAGCCCCACATGGCATCCAGCGTGTTCACCGCACGCCAGGCCCAGGCGCCCGGCAAGCCGGCCACGGCCCACCACAACAGCGGCGCCACCAGCGAATCGTTGAGGTTCTCGGCCAGCGTCTCGATGGCCGTCTCGCGCACGCCCTGGGCATCGAGGGCCTGCACGTCGCGGCTGCACAGCCGGGCCAGGCGGGCCTGGGCGGCGGGCAGGCCCTGGTCGAACGCGGCCTCCACCGCGGCGACCTCGTCATGCAGCATGCGCCAGGCAAACGTCGGCTTCAGCGCCAGCGCCAGCAGCGGCACGGCGGCCCACGGCGGCAATTGCCACAGCGCCCACTGCAGGCCGGCCGCCAGCGCCACGGTACCGCCCACCACCAGCGCCCAGGCCAGCGCGCCGGCGCTGATCGCCCGGCCGGCAGGTGCCGCCGGCAGGCGCCGGCCCAGCGCGCCCGCGGCGCTGCCCAGCCAGGCCACCGGATGCCAGGCATTGCGCGGCTCGCCAAAGCGCCAGTCCAGCACGGCGGCCAGCGCCAGCGCGGCCGCCAGGCCCAGTCCCTGGCCGGGTGTGGGCAGGCCCATCACGCGTCCAGCGGCACCAGGCGTGCCAGCAGGCCGCGCTTCAGGCGCTCGGGCCGCTGGCCCCAGGGCAGCTGGCCATCGGCCGCGGCCTGGTGCTGGGCGGCCACGGCCAGCAGCTGCGCAGCGCTCTGGCCATCGGGCGGCAGATCACCGAACAGGTAGGTGAGCTTGCCGCGCGCCTGCAGCGCCGCCGTGCAGCCGCGCCCGCAGGCGGCCAGGCAGGCGATGCCGCGCAGGCGCAGCGCGGGCTGCGGATCGTCCATCAGCGCCAGCTGCACGGCTTCATGCAGCAGCTGGCCCGCGGCCTCGCCCTCGCGCGGCCAGTCGCCGGGGCGGCAGGTGGTGCACACCAGCAGTTCGGTGGGGTTCGGGTTCATCTAGTCCAGTGAAACGGAGAAATCGGATGTGCGCAGGGGTTTGGCAGGGCAGGCGACTAGGCGCGGCCCGCAGCCCAGGCTGAACGCCTGGGCAAGGGTTGCAACACCGGCGCATGCCCTGCCAGACCCCTGCCCGCAGGGTGGGCACCTGTCAGGGGCGCCCTCGTCGTTGCCGGTGCTCGCCGGGTGTCCAACCCGGCTGCGCCCGGCGCCTAGATGGCGCCCCTGACAGGTACCCACGCACATCCAATTTCTCCGTTTCACTGGACTAGTCCTCGATGCCGCGCTGCGCCGGCACGCCGGCCCGGAAGTGGTGCTTGACCAGGCGCATCTCGGTCACGGTGTCGGCCAGCGCGACCAGCTCATCGGGCGCATTGCGGCCGGTCAGCACCACGTGCACCTGCGGCGGGCGCTCGCGCAGGCAGGCCAGCACGGCATCCAGCGCCAGCCAGCCGTAGCGCAGCGGGTACATGATCTCGTCGAGCACCACCAGGAAGTGCTGGCCGGCCCGGATGGTGGCCTCGGCGCGCTGCCAGCCGTCGCGGGCCAGCTGGGCGCTGTGTTCCAGGTCCTTGCTCTTCCAGCTGAAGCCGTCACCCAGGCCCTCGATGGGCACGCCCAGCTGGTCGAACAGCCGGTGCTCGCCGAAACGCGCGCTGGGCACCTTCATGAACTGGTAGATCTTCACCGCCTTGCCGCGGCCATGCGCGCGCAGCGCCAGGCCGAAGGCGGCCGTGCTCTTGCCCTTGCCGTCGCCGGTGTGCACCAGCACCAGGCCGCGGCGCGCGCCGCCGGCTTTGGGCGTGTCGCGTTCGGTGGGTGGAGATTCGATCTGCATGCGGGTGGCGTTGGGTGGCGATTCAGTCGTCGAGGGCCAGGCTCACGCGGGGGCCGGCGGGCGTGGCGGCCACGCGCACCGCCTGGTCGAACACCTGCTCCAGGCTGCGGTGCAGCCGCGCATCGGTGGGCGGGCCATCGGCCACCAGCCGGCCGCCCAGCAGCAGCAGCACGCGGTCGGCATGCAGGGCAATGGGCAGATCGTGCAGCACGGTGACCACGCCATGGTCAGGCGCCAGATGGCGAAACAGCCGCGCCAGCGCCACCTGGTGCGGCGCATCGAGGTGGGTGGTGGGTTCGTCCAGCAGCAGCAGCGGCGCCTCGGTGGCCAGCACGCGGGCCAGCAGCACGCGCTGGCGCTCGCCACCCGACAGCGCCTGCAGCGGCCGCGCGGCCCAGGCCGTGCATTCGGTGAGGGCCATGGCCCGGGCGATGGCGGCGCGGTCTTCGGCCAGCGCGGCCAGGCTGCGCGCGCCGCCCAGGCCGTGGCGGGCGATGCGGCCCAGGGCCACGGTCTCGGCCACATCGAGATCACCCGCCGATTCGGCCGCCGGGCCGATCTGCGCCAGCCAGGCGATGCGGCGTGCGCGCTCGCGTGCGGGCCAGTCGGCCAGCGGCCGGCCATCGCACAGCACCTGGCCGTGCGCCGGCGGCAGCAGCCCGGCCAGCGCGCGCAGCAGCGAGCTCTTGCCCGCGCCGTTGGGGCCGACGATGGCCGTCCAGCCACGGCCGATGCGCAGGCTCACGTCCTGCAGCACGGGCCGGCCGCCCAGCACCAGGCCCAGGCCCTCGGTGCGCAGATCGACGTTCATGACAGCGCCCGCCGCCGCAGCAGCACGAACAGGTACAGGCCGCCGATCACCGCGGTGAGCACGCCCACCGGCAGCTCCTGCGGGGCGATCAGCGCCCGCGACAGCACATCGGCCAGCAGCAGCAGCAGCGCGCCCATCAGCGCGCTGGCACCCAGCAGCCAGGCATGGGCGCCGGGCGCGTGGCGGCGCACCAGATGCGGCGCCACCAGGCCCACGAAGGACACCAGTCCCACCTGCGACACCGCCAGCCCGGTGGCACCGGCCAGCGCCAGCACCAGCCACAGGCGCTCGCGGCCCAGGTCCAGGCCCAGGCTGCGCGCGCTGTCCTCGCCCAGGGTCAGCGCGTCCAGCACGCGGGCGCGGCCAATCGCCAGCGGCAGCAGCATGGCCAGGCCCAGCGTCATCAGCGCACAGCCCTGCCAGCCCACGAAGCTGGTGCTGCCCAGCATGAAGGCCTGCTTGCCGCGCAGCGCATCGGGCGCCATGGTGGTGATCAGGTCGCTCACCGCGCCCAGCACCACGCCCAGCACCACGCCGGCCAGCAGCAGGCGCAGCGACTGCTCGGCACCACGCGCCAGCAGCAGCGTGAGGCCGATGCCCGCCCAGGCACCGGCAAAGGCCGCGGCCACCAGGCCCACGCGCTCCAGCCAGGCGGCGGTGGCCAGGCTGATGGCGCTGCCGGCCAGCGTGGCGGCAGCCAGCACCAGCACCACGGCCAGGCCGGCCCCGGCTGCCGAGCCCAGCAGGTAGGGATCGGACAGAGGGTTGCGGAACAGGCCTTGCGACAGCTCGCCGGCCAGGCCAAGAAGCGCGCCCAGCAGGGCCGC
>CAYPDO010000065.1:0-12841 GCA_964409495.1 uncultured Bordetella sp. | reverse complement strand
TGCCCATGGTGTTCCTGGAGCCGATGACGGCGCTCACCCCGCTGCACCCGATCGGCCGGCAGACCGGCGAATCACAGCGCCTTCAGGTGGGCCTGCGCGGCGCGGCCGCGCGCGCCGAGGCGCTGCGCCTGCTGCAGCGGGTGCAGCTGCCCGATGCCGCACGCCGGCTCGATGCCTACCCGCACCAGCTGTCGGGCGGCCAGCGCCAGCGCGTGGTGATCGCCATTGCGCTGGCCTGCGGGCCCGATCTGCTGGTGGCCGACGAGCCCACCACCGCGCTCGATGTCACCATCCAGCGCGAGGTGCTCGACCTGATCGGCCAGCTGGTGGCCGAGGACGGCATGGCCCTGCTGCTGATCAGCCACGACCTGGGCGTGATGGCCGAATCGGTGCAGCGCATGCTGGTGATGTATGGCGGCCAGGTGGTGGAAAGCGGCGCCACGGCCGCGGTGTTCGAGCGCCTGGCCCACCCCTACACGCGCGGGCTGTTCGCCGCGCGGCCGCGGCTGGGCCTGCCGCGTGGCCACCGCCTGGCCACCATCCCCGGCCGCGTGCCCGAACTGGCCGACCTGCCCGCCGGCTGCGGCTTTGCCGAGCGTTGCGCGCTGGTGCAGCCTGCCTGCCGCGCCGCGCCGCCGGCACTGCAGGCCGTGTCAGCCGGCCACGCGGTGCGCTGCCTGCGCTGGCGGGAGGCCACCGCATGACCGCGCCGCTGCTTGACGTGCGGGACCTGGTCAAGCACTACACCCTGCCGCGCGAGCGCCTGCTGGCCGCGCCGCCGGTGGTGCAGGCGCTGCGCGGTGTCAGCTTCACGCTGCAGGCCGGGCGCAGCCTGGGCGTGGTGGGTGAATCGGGCTCGGGCAAGAGCACGCTGGCGCGCCAGGTGATGGCGCTGGAAGCGCCCAGCAGCGGCCAGGTGCTGTTCGATGGCCAGGACCTGGCCGCGCTGGATGCTGCCGTGCTGCGCCGCGCGCGCGCCGGCTTCCAGATGGTGTTCCAGGACCCCTTCGGCTCGCTCGATCCGCGCCAGCCGGTGGGCCGCATCGTGGCCGAGCCGCTGGTGGCGCAGGGCACGGCCGACCGCGCCGAGCAGCGCCAGCGCGCCCAGGCCATGCTCGATGCCGTGGGCCTGCGCGCCAGCGATGTCGACAAGTACCCGCACGAGTTCTCCGGCGGCCAGCGCCAGCGCATCGCCATCGCCCGCGCGCTGGTCACGCACCCGCGGCTGATCGTCGCCGACGAGCCGGTCAGCGCGCTGGACGTCAGCGTGCAGGCCCAGGTGCTGAACCTGATGCAGGATCTGCAGGACCGCCTGGGCGTGACCTACCTGTTCATCAGCCACGACCTGGCGGTGGTGGATCTGGTGTGCGACGAGGTCATCGTGCTCTACCAGGGCCGCGCGGTCGAGCAGGGCCGCCCGGAGCAGCTGTTCGCGGCCGCCGCCCATCCCTACACCCGCGCGCTGATGGCCGCCGTGCCGCGCCTGCAGCCGGGCCAGCGCCGCCGCCCCGCGCCCGCACCCGCGCCGCTGGCGGCGGTGGATGCCGCCCGCGTGGCCGGCGGCACGCAGGGCTGCGCCTATGCGCCGCGCTGCCACCACCGCCAGCCCGATTGCCTGCGCAGCGCGCCCGTGCTGCGCCCGGTGGCCGACGGCGGCCCGGGCGCGGTGCCGCACCGCGCCGCCTGCCACCATGCCGAGGCCGTGCTGGCCGAGGCCGTAGCATCGGTGCCCAGCTGACCCGCCGTTGCCCACCGTCACCGCGACGATCCGACCAGGAGTTCCCATGACCCTTCGCCGACGCACCCTGGCCCAGGCGGCCGCGCTGATGGCGCTGCCGCTGGCCACCCACGAGGCGCTGGCCCAGCGCCGCAAAGACGCCGTGGTGCTGGGCATGGTGCTCGAGCCGCCCGGCCTCGACCCCACCACCGCGCCGGCGGCGGCCATCGGCGAGATCGTGCACTACAACATCCTCGAGGGCCTGACCAAGGTGAGCCCCAGCGGCAGCGTCTCGCCGCTGCTGGCGCAAGACTGGAACAGCGACCCCGACGGCAAGGTGTATGCCTTCACGCTGCGCCGCGGCATCAAGTTCCAGGACGGCACGCCCTTCGACGCCGCCGCGGTGAAGTTCAGCTTCGAGCGCGCCAAGGCCGAGGGCAGCACCAACAAGGCCAAGAAGGCGGTGTTCGACAACATCTCGTCGATCGTCACGCCCGATGCGCAGACGGTGATCCTGACGCTGAACAACCCCGACCCGAACCTGCCCTTCCGCCTGGGCGAGAACACGGCCGTGATCCTCAGCCCCAAGAGCGCGGCCACCACCGCCACCCAACCGGTGGGCACCGGCCCGTACAAGCTGGAGACCTGGCAGAAGGGCACCTCGGTCACCCTCACCGCCTGGGACGGCTACCGCGACGCCGCCAGCATCAAGATCAAGCGCGCCACCTTCCGCTTCATCAACGACAACGCGGCCCAGGTGGCGGCGCTGCTGGCCGGCGACATCGACGGCATGCCGCGCTTTGGCGCGGTGGATGCGCTGGCGCAGTTCAAGGCCGACAAGCGCTTCACGGTCGAGGTGGGCAGCACCGCCGGCAAGGGCATGCTGGCCCTCAACAACAAGCGCAAGCCGCTCGATGACGTGCGCGTGCGCCGCGCCATCGCCCATGCCATCGACCGCCAGGCCTTCATCGACGGCGTGCTGCAGGGCCTGGGCAAGCCCATCGGCAGCCATGCCGCGCCCACCGACGTGGGCTATGTCGACCTCACCGGCGCCTACCCCTTCAACCCCGACAAGGCCCGCGCGCTGCTGAAGGAGGCCGGCGTGAGCACGCCGCTGAACCTGACCCTCACGCTGCCGCCGCCCAGCTATGCGCGCAAAGGCGGCGAGGTGGTGGCGGCCATGCTGGCCAAGGTGGGCATCAACGCCAAGATCGAGAACGTGGAATGGGCGCAATGGCTCAGCGGCGCGTTCAAGGGCAGTTTCGACCTGACCATCATCAACCACGTCGAGCCGCTGGACTATGTGCAGTACGCCAACCCCGACTACTACTGGGGCTACAGGAACAAGGCCTTTGACGAGCTGGTGAAAAAGCGCGCCGAGGCGCCACGCGGCCGGCTGCAGAACCAGCTCTACGGCGACATCCAGCGCCTGCTCACGCACGATGCGGTGAACGCCTGGCTGTTCAACCCGGCCCAGGTGACGGTGGCGCGCAAGGGGCTCAAGGGCCTGTGGATCAACTCGCCGATCTTTGCCAACGACCTGTCGCTGCTGAGCTGGCAATGACCCTGCGCTGCGGCGCGCACCAGAAGGACCAGCCCCCCGGAGACCGCCCCGATGAACGACCTGCACCCCGAACTGACCGCCGAGTTGAAGGCCCTGGAAGAAGCGCTGATGGACCACAAGGTGCGGGCCAACCCCGACCGCGTGGCGCCACTGCTGGCACCGGAGTTCGTCGAGTTTGGTGCATCGGGCTCGGTGCTCGACCGCGCCGCCGCGGTGGCCGTGCTGGCCGCCGAGGGCACGCCGCTGACCCGGCGCATGCGCCAGTTCCGGCTGCGTGCGCTGGGCCCCGACATGGCGCTGACCACCTGCCGCGTCACGCGCAGCGACGGCCGCGAGACGCTGCGCTCGTCGGTCTGGCAAAAACGCGACGGCCGCTGGCTGATGGTGTTCCACCAGGGCACCGAAGCCGCCGGGGCGGACGAGGGCACGTCATGAGCCCCCGCCGCAGCGGCTTTGCCGCGGCCGCTGGCTTGGGCTGCTGGCCGGCCAGGATCTAGCCCGTGGCCGCGCTGCACACCCTGTCGGCCCAGCAGCTGGCCGACGGCTACGCCAGTGGCGCGTTTTCGCCGCTGGACGCCACCGAGGCGGTGCTGGCGCAGATCGCGCGGCGCGAGCCCGAGCTCAACGCGCTCTACGCCTTCGACCCCGAGGCCGCGCGGGCCCAGGCCCGCGCCAGCACCCGGCGCTGGCAGCAGGGCCGGCCCCTCAGCCCGCTGGACGGCGTGCCCGGCACGCTGAAGGAAAACATCGCCACCGCCGGCTGCGCGATGCCCGCCGGCAGCGCCGCCACCGAGCTCACGCCGCTGGACTGGGATGCCCCGCCCGCCGCGCGCTGGAAGGAGGCCGGCCTGGTGCTGCTGGCCAAGACCACCATGCCTGACTGGGGCATGCTGTCCTCGGGCCTGTCCAGCTTCCACAAGCTCACGCGCAACCCCTGGGACACACGTTGCAACCCCGGCGGCAGCAGCGCCGGCGCGGGCGCCGCCGCCGCGGCCGGCTACGGCCCGCTGCACCTGGGCACCGACATCGGCGGTTCGGTGCGCCTGCCGGCCGGCTGGTGCGGCCTGGTGGGCTTCAAGCCCAGCAACGGCCGGCTGCCGATCAAGCCGCCCTATGCCGGCCGCGTGGCCGGGCCCATGACCCGCACCGTGCGCGACAGCGCCTGGCTGATGCAGCTGCTGGCCCGACCGGATGCGCGCGACACCACCGCGCTGCCGCCCGCCGACATCGCCTGGCTGGACCTGCGCGACGACCGTGACCCGGCCGACACCCTGCGCGGCCTGCGCATCGGCCTGCAGCTGGACGCCGGCTGGGGCCTGGCGGTCGAGCCCGAGACCCGCGCCGCCGTCAGCGCCGCCGCGCGCAGCCTGCAGGCCGCCGGCGCCATCGTGACCGAGGTGCCGGCCTTCAGCACCCGCGCGATGATCGACGGCCTCGACCGCTTCTGGCGCACGCGCAGCTGGCTGGATTACCAGGCCCTGCCGCCCGAGCGCCAGGCCCGGGTGCTGCCCTACATCGTGCGCTGGATCGAATCGGGCGCCGGCATGAGCGGCGTCGATGTCTTCCACGGCTACAGCCAGATCGCCGCCTTCCGCGAGGCCGCGGTGGCCGCCATCCAGGGCCTGGACTTCATCGTCTCGCCCACCAGCCCGGTGCCCAGCTTCCCGGCCGAATGGGCCAGCCCGATCAACGACCCCGCGCGGCCCTTCGAGCACATCGCGTTCACCGTGCCCTACAACATGAGCGAGCAGCCGGCGCTCAGCATCACCTGCGGCTTCACCACCGTCGGCACGCCCGGCCTGCCGATCGGCCTGCAGATCGCCGGCCACCGCCATGATGACCTGGGCGTGCTGCGCCTGGCCGCCGCCTGGGAGCGCCTGCGCGGCCCGCAGCCGGCCTGGCCGATGCACCCTGACCCGGCCTGAGCGAGCGCTGCCATGCACTACACCCCCGCCATCGCCCACCCCGGCGACGAAACCCCCGAGGCCTGGTGCTTCGCCTTCGTGCAGCGTGATCTGCTGCTGCCCGAGGACGCCGACGCTGGCCTGGCGCCCACCGGCGGCTTCCTGCTGCGCGCGCTGACCGGCGCGGCGCTGAGCCGCCACTATCTGGGCCGCCTGGGCGGGCGCGACGCCTGGGCGCTGGCCCTGCCCGAGGCGCCGCCCGGCTGGCGCGCGCTGCCGCTGCGCGCGGCCATGCTGGCGCTCGGCGGTGACGAGCGCACGCCGCTGTCGGCCCTGGCCGGCCGCGCCGCGCAGCTGCTGGAATGGGACCGCAGCCACCGCTTCTGCGGCGCCTGCGGCACGCCCACCGCGCTGCAGGCCGGCGAGCGTGCGCGCCGCTGCCCGGCCTGCGGCCACACCGCCTACCCGCGCCTGTCGCCGGCCATGATGGCCCTGGTGTGGCGCCCGGGCGAACTGCTGCTGGCGCGCGCCCCGCATTACACCCACGGCATGTACAGCGCGCTGGCCGGCTTCGTCGAGGCCGGTGAATCGCTGGAAGACTGCCTGCACCGCGAGGTGGCCGAGGAGGTGGGCGTCACCGTCACCGATCTGCGCTACTTCGGCAGCCAGAGCTGGCCCTTTCCGCACAGCCTGATGGTGGCCTACACCGCGCGCTGGACGGGCGGCGAGATCGTGCCGCAGGCCGGCGAGATTGCCGACGCGCGCTGGTTCCCGCTGGACGCGCTGCCGGCCATCCCGCCACGGCTGTCGATCGCCGGCCACCTGATCCGCGACAGCCTGGCCACGCTGCGCGCCGCCGGGCGCTGAGCCGGCGCCGGCAGCGCGGCGCACCACGACCCGACCGCGCGCTGGCGCATGCCAGGCCGTGGCCGGCGGCTGCGGCTTGACGCGGCGGCCGGGCCTGTGGTCTCCTCTACCGCTGAACATCAGCGGCGGCCGCGCCCAGCGCCGGTCGCCAATCACAGGGCCGCAGTCCCGGGCCGCGTAGTTCGCGTAGTGCGCACTCGGCCCGGTCGCCCGTGGCGTGTGCGCAAAGGGAGGTGCGCGCATGCCATTGCGGCTGAAACCGTTGGTCCCCGCCGGTCCGGGCGGCACGCCGCCGCCATGATCCAGCATCCCGGCCAGCCCGTGCCCTTGTCGCGCCAGCTGCTGGTGCGCGTGGCGGTGTTCAGCCTGCTGCTCACGCTGGGGGCCTCGCTGCTGAATGCCTGGCTCAGCTGGCAGGCCGAGCAGCGGCGCCAGCAGGTGCAGCTGCAGGCGGTGCTGGCGGCCTACGGGCCCGGCTTGGCGCGGGCGGCCTGGCTGCGCGACGACACCGCGCTGGGCCTGCAGCTGGCCGGGCTGCACCACTTTCCGGCCGTGCTCAGTGCCGAGGTGGTGGGCCCTCAGCTGCGCCACGCCTATGCCAAGGCGGGGGCCAACCTGGGCCAGGACAGCGAGGCCAGCAGCCACCCGCTGGTGGCGCCCGATGGCCGGCAGGTGGCCGGCTACCTGCTGCTGCGGCTGGACACCGAGCTGCTCACCGGCCAGGTGTGGCGTGACACGGCGGTGTTCGTGGCCGCCACCGCGGTGGAGCTGCTGCTGCTGGCGGCACTGCTCTACACCGTGGTGCTGCGCACCGTGTCACAGCCGCTGGCCGAGCTGTCGCGCCATGTGGTGGGGCTCACCACCGGCCGCTTCGACCGCCTGGATGTGCCGGTGCCCCAGCCCGGCCACGGCCCGCCGCACGAGGTGCATGCGCTGGCCCAGGGCATCGAGCGCCTGCAGGATGCGCTGCGCGACCAGCTGGCCCACCGCGACGCCAATGCCCAGGCGCTGCAGCAGCGCCGCGACCAGCTCAATGCGCTGATCGCGCGCCAGACGCGCCAGCTCGACGAGGTGCTGCTGCACATGGCCGACGGCGCCGGCGTGGTGGACGCGCTGGGCGTGGTGATCGTCGCCAACCCGGCCTGGGGCCGCATCATGGGCCTGGCCGAGGGCGACGCGCTGGAGGGCTGGCCGGCGCCGCGCTGGCTGGCGCGGCCGGGCTGGATCCACCTGCTGGGCCTGCTGCAGGGGCGCGAGGCTCAGGCCGTCACCACCATCGGCGTGCGCCGCGCCGATGGCAGCGAGGTGCCGGTGGAGGCCAGCTTCTCGGTGGTGGAGCGCAGCACCGAGGGCCGACCGCAGCGCATCCAGCTGGTGCTGCGCGACATCAGCGTGCGCCTGGAGACCGAGCGCAACCTGATCGCCGCACGCGAGGCGGCGCTGGCCGCCACGCGCGCCAAGAGCGAGTTCCTGGCCAACATGAGCCACGAGATCCGCACGCCGATGAACGCCATCCTCGGCATGCTGCACCTGGCGCTGCGCACCGCGCTGTCGCCGCAGCAGCGCGACTACCTGCACAAGATCCACGCCGCCGCACGCTCGCTGCTGGGGCTGATCAACGACATCCTCGACTTCTCCAAGATCGAGGCCGGCAAGCTCGAGCTGGCGCATGCCGAATTCGCGGTGGACGACGTGCTCGAGCAGGTCACCTCGCTGGTGGCGCTGCAGGCCCAGGCCAAGGGGCTGGAGTTTCTGATCGACACCGCGCCCGACGTGCCGCCGCGCCTGGTGGGTGATGCGCTGCGCCTGGCCCAGGTGCTCACCAACCTGTGCAACAACGCCGTCAAGTTCACCGACCGCGGCGAGGTCATCGTGGCCACGCGCGTGGTGCCGCTGGCCGACGGCGGCGGCGACGACGATGCGCACCCCGCCGCCGGGCACGGGGCCGGGCCGGCGCCCGGCGAGCCGCGGGTGCGGCTGCACTTCGCCATCATCGACAGCGGCATCGGCATGTCGGCCGAGCAGATGGGCCAGCTGTTCCGGCCCTTCACGCAGGTGGACGCATCGAGCAGCCGGCGCCACGGCGGCACCGGCCTGGGCCTGGCCATCAGCCGCCAGCTGGTGCAGCTGATGGGCGGCGACATCCGTGTGCAGAGCACCCCCGATGAGGGCAGCGCCTTCAGCTTCACTGCCGATTTCGACTGTGCCGCTGCCGTGCCGGACGCCGAGCCGCGGCCGGGCGCGATGCTCGATCTGCTGGTGGTCGATGTGCGCCCACGCGCCGCCGCCGTGCTGTGCGCCACGGCCGGCGGCCTGGGCTGCCGCACGGCCCAGGTGGCCACGCTGGATGCCGCCTGCGCCGCGCTGCTGGCCGCCGCGGGCCGCAACCCGTTCGATCTGGTGCTGCTGGATGCCGGCGGGGGCGGGGGCGCGGCCAGCGACGCGGCCTGTGCCGCGGCGCGCCGGGTGCGTGCGCTGCCGCTGCGCCTGCCGCCGCGGGTGGTGGCCCTGCTGCCCTTCGGCAATGACGGCCGCGACGGCGACGCCGAGGGCGGCATGAGCGCGGTGGCCCGGGCGGCCTTCGACGGCGTGCTGACCAAGCCGGTGAACGCCTCGTCGCTGCTCGACCTGCTGTGCCGGCTGTTCGCCGAGCGCGGCTTCCTGCCGCTGCGGCGCAGCGGCCGCAGTGCCATCGCCCCGGCGGCCCCGGCGCCCGAGCGCCTGCGCCGCCTGGACGGCCTGCGTGTGCTGCTGGCCGAAGACAACCCGATCAACCGCGAGGTGGCCGTGGCCCTGCTGGCCGAGGTGGGCGTGCGCCTGACCTGCGCCGACAACGGCCTGGAGGCCCTGCGTCGGCTGGACGAGCAGCCGCCCGCGGCCCCTTTCGATCTGGTGCTGATGGATGTGCAGATGCCGGGCATGGATGGCCTGGAGGCCACCCGCTGCATGCGCGAGCGCGCCGAGCACCGCCACCTGCCGGTGATCGCCATCACCGCCCACGCGATGGCCCGCGACCGCGAACAGTGCCTGGCCGCCGGCATGAACGACTTCATCAGCAAGCCCTTCGAGCCGGCCGACCTGTACGCCACGCTGGCGCGCTGGGTGCCCGAAGACCGCGCGCCCGGCGCGGCGCCGGATGCGCCGCCGCGCGCCGCTGCCGCCGCGAGCGCCGGGGCCACGCCTGCCGCCCCTGCCACGCCCGCCCCGGCGCCCAGCGGCCTGCCACGCGAGGTGCGCGGCATCGTGCTGACCGAGGGCCTGCGCCACTGCGACGGCAAGCCTGCGCTGTACCGGCGCATGCTCGGCCTGTTTGCGCGCAGCCGGGCCGATCTGGGCCCGGCCTTGCGCAAGGGCCTGGCCGCGGGCGACATCGCCGGCATGGCCAAGCTGGTGCACATGGTCAAGGGCGAGGCCGGCACGCTCGGCGCGCGCGCCGTGTTCACCACCGCCGCCGCGCTGGAGGCCGAGCTTGCCGCGATGCTGGCCGCCGCGCCCGCCAAGGCCGGGGCCGCGCCGCCCGGCCACGGCGCGGGCGCAATGCCCGCGGCGCTGGCCCCGTTCGAGGCAGCGCTGGCCGAGGTGCTTGATGGCCTGGCCGATGCGCTGTCGGCCACGGCGGCCGAGGCGGGCTGATGTGCCGCCACGGCCACTGGCATCGCGCCGCGGCGCGCGGCCAGCGGCGGCGGGGTCAGCCGTGCCCGTCTGTCCGCGCCAGTCGACGTTTCACGCCATGTTCGGGCACTTCGTCGCCGACGGCTGGGCAGCCGCAGGCGCCGGGCCTAGGCTTCAGGTCATTCGCACTGCCGCCCACGAAAGCCTGCCATGAACCCCCTGCGCATCGTCACCGGCCCCCTGCGCGACCTCACCCGCGCCGTCGTGCTGCCGTTCAAGGCGCTGTTCGTGGTGGGGCTGTGCTTCGCCATCAACGCCATGACCTCGCCGGGCCACTGGTGGGTGAAGTGGGTGGCGCTGGGCATGGGCATCGCGGTGCTGGTGGCCTGGGCCAAGGCGCTGCGCACGCTGTTCGTCATCGGCCTGGTGGCCGCCGTGGGCCTGTGGGTGCACCGCCGCTACGGCACCGAGGCCCGCGCCAAGTTCGACGACTGGGCCCGGCGCACCCAGCCCGGCCGCAGCCAGCTGCTGGCGGTGCTGCGGGGCATGCCCGACACCGCGCGCTGAGCAAGGCCTGCGGGCCGCGCGGCCGGCCCGTGCCATCGGCCAGAATGCCTGCCGGGCCTCGCACGCCCGGCGGCGCCATGGGCTGACCGATGGCCGCCGCGGTGCGCCGGCCGCCGAGCCTGCCCACTTTCCGCCTCCGAGCGCCCCACCCATGAGCCCTGTCCTGAGCGCCCCCGACGGCCAGCCGCGCTGCCGCTGGTGCCTGGCCACGCCGGCCTACCTGGCCTATCACGACACCGAGTGGGGCTTTCCGGTGGCCGATGACCGGCGGCTGTTCGAGAAGCTGAGCCTGGAGGCCTTCCAGTCGGGCCTGAGCTGGCGCACCATCCTGGAAAAACGCGAGAACTTCCGCGCGGCTTTCGCCAACTTCGAGATCGCGCAGGTGGCGCGCTTCGATGAACACGATGTGGCGCGCCTGCTGGCCGATGCCGGCATCGTGCGCCACCGCGGCAAGATCGAGGCGGTGATCCACAACGCCCGGTGTGCGCAGGAACTGGTGGCGCAGGCGGGCTCGCTGGCCGCTTTTGTGTGGCGCCATGCGCCGCCGCCCGCGCGGCCCTCGCCTGACGTGGGCGCAGCCACGTCGCCGGAATCCGTGGCCCTGGCCAAGGCGCTGAAGAAGCGCGGCTGGGCCTTCGTGGGCCCGACCACGGTGTATGCCTTCATGCAGTCCATGGGCCTGGTGAACGACCATGCCGAGGGCTGCGTCACCCGCGCGCGGGTGGATGCCGCGCGCCGGGCGTTCAAGCCACCCGCTTAAAGCTGGTCCTGCCGCTCGATCTTGCGCGACACGATGCCGTAGGCGATGGCCTCGTCGGCGCTCATCCAGAAATCGCGTTCCATGTCGGCGGTCACGGTGTCCAGCGGCTTGCCGGTCTGGGTGGCGATGACCTTGGCGATGCGCTCGCGCGTGCGCAGGATCTCGCGCGCCTGGATGGCAATGTCGCTGGCCTGGCCACCGGCGCCGCCGGCCGGCTGGTGGATCATGAAGCGGGTGTTGGGCAGGCACAGGCGGCGCTCGGCCGGCGGCGACAGGAAGATGTGCACGCCGGCGCTGGCCACCCAGCCGGTGCCCACGGTGGTGACCGGGGCCTTCACGAAGCGGATCATGTCGTGGATGGCGTCGCCCGATTCCACATGGCCGCCAGGGCTGCTGATCAGCATGGTGATCGGCGCGTCGCTGTCGGCGGCCAGGGCCAGCAGGCGGCGGCAGGTGGCCTGGGCCAGCTTGTCGTTGATCTCGCCGAACACCAGCACGAAGCGGCCCTTGAAGCTGAGCTGGTCTTCCAGCCGGTCGCCGCCGGGGCGCTCGGCGTCGGCGGTCTTGTCGTTCTTGGTGGCGAGCTGGGGCTGCATCATGGCAAGGGCTCCCGCAAAGGGATGGTCAAGAGATGGCTGCATGCTAAGCCATCGCGGCTGCCCGAGCGGCGTGCTCAGAACCGCCGATCACCGCGTGGTTCGTCGCCGTCTTCGGTGGATGCTTCGGGCACCGGCCGGTGCGCCCAGGGCCAGTCCAGCAGCTCGGCCAGGCGCGTGACCACCCAGCGCGCCTCGGCGGGGCCAAAGCCCGAGCCTTCGCTGGCCAGGCCGTCTTCGGTGCGCTGCAGCACGATGTCTTCACTCACACCCTGGCCGTGGTGCACCTCCTGGCTGCGCTCGACCAGCAGCTGCGCCATGTCCTCGCACAGCTCGTAGCGGGCGCGAAATTCGCTCAGCGGCAGCGTCAGGCGGCCGCGAGCATCGCGGTACACGGCCTCGAACGAGGGCGGGATGGGGATCTGGTAGTCGTCTTGGCTCATGGGCGGTGGTGGCGCGTCGGCCCCGCACTGTAGTGCGCTGTGGCGCCGGTGGCTGCAGCCAGAATCGCCCCATGACTGACACCGCCGCCTCGCCCCAGGGCACGCCGCTGCTGCGCGTGCGCGACCTGCACTTCGCCTACCCGGGCCAGCCGCCCTTGCTGGCCGGCTGGGTGCTGGATCTGCCGCAGGGCGTGAGCCAGTTGGGCGGCGACATGGGCTGCGGCAAGAGCACGGTGCTGGCCCTGCTGGCCGGCACGCTGTCGCCCCGGCGCGGCACGCTGGCCCTGCAGGGCGTGGCGGCCACGCCCGGCAGTACGGCCTGGCAGGCGGCGGTGTTCGCCTTCGATCACCGCGCCGGGCGTGACGATGCACAGCCCAGCCAGGCCCTGCTGGCCATGCTGCGCGCGCGCCATGCCGGCTGGCACGAGGCCACGTTCGAGCGCCATGCCCGCGCCTTCGGCCTGGCGGAGCACCTGGGCAAGCCGCTGCTGGCGCTGTCCACCGGCACGCGGCACAAGCTGTGGCTGGCGGCCGCGCTGGCCGCGCACTGCCCGCTCACGCTGCTGGACGAGCCCACCGCCGGGCTGGATGCCGGCGCGGTGGACCACCTGTTCGACAGCCTGGCCGCCATCGCCGAGGCACCCAATGGCCGCGCCGTGCTGCTGGCCAGCGGCGAGCCGCTGCACGAGGTGCTGCCGCTGGCCGCCACGATCCGCCTGCCGCCGGCCGCCCTGGGCTGAGCCGCGGCGCGCGCCATCAGCTCACGCAGCCGGCTTCCACCGCCGCCTGCGCCTTCACCGCCACCGGCTCG
>CAYPDO010000064.1:0-12900 GCA_964409495.1 uncultured Bordetella sp. | reverse complement strand
GCCCGGGTGTCCGGCGGCGTGAATCTGCGCCGGTGAGGCGCGCAGGATTCGTGGCGGCGCGAGTTGCGCCGCGGGGCCACGAATCCGAGCACCGCAACGAAGTCCGCCGCTTGCGGCGGACCGGTGCAGTTGAGCGCTGCCGGGCACCCGGGCACGGCTTGGCTCGCGCCGATGTTTGCAAGCCAGCAGCCCAGCAAACAAGCAAACAAGCAAATCACCCAGCCGGCCGATCCCACCCTGCGCCATAGCGCGCCATGGCATAACACTTCACCACCACCGACCCCAGCATGCCGTGCAGCACATCGCCCTGCGCGGCGCGGCGTGACACCACGGCGCTGAGCAAGCCCTTCTCAGCCAGTTCGGCCAGGGCCTGGTCGACCCAGGGTTGGCGGTGCAGCGGATCGAGCGCGGCGATCTCGGATTTGATCTCGGCAATGCGCCCAGCCAGCCACTGGCCCTGCTGCTCATGCGCGCTGAGTGCGGGGGAAACAGCTTCGGCCGCCGGGGCAGCAGCACGGGCAGCCCCGCCATCGCCCCCCAGGCCCAGACCCGACAGCGCGTCGGCCATGCTGCGCGGGCCGGCGGCGGCCGAGGCGCCCATTTCGACAACGCCAGGCCGTGCCACGCCCTCGCCTGCCGGCGCAGGATCGACAGCGGCCGTGGCCGCATCGGCCCCCGGTGCCGCGCCGTCATCGTTGCGCAGCAGCGAGCGCAGGTAGGAATAGGCGTTGTCCACGCCGCGCAGCCGGCTGTTGCTGGCGCGGCGTTCCAGCACTTCCACCTTGTCGCGCACGGCGGCCTCGCCAAACTCGTTGATCAGGCCTTCCAGCTTGGATTCACGCACGCCCAGTGATTCGGCGCGCAGCACCAGGTTGGCATCCACCGGCGCCGCATCGCGCGCGGGCAGGCGGGCCGGTGCGCGCTTCTTGCGCACCGCGAACTGCGCCTCCACCACCGCCCGGCCCTCGCGGTGCTCGATCAGCTCGATGTCGAGGTCGGTCTCGCGGTTGATCTCCTCGATCGCCTCTTTCACCCGCTCGTTCTTGAACTTGCGCCACTCGCGGCGCTCGGCGCCGGCCGGCGCGGCGCTCAGCGCATCGGCCCACCACTGCACCGGCTTGCGGCTGGTCACGCCCGAGGGGTTGTCGCGGTAGCGCGCGCAGATCTCGTAGAGCGCCAGCGCGGCATAGGTGCCCAGCTTGGCCAGGATGTCGAGATCGATACGCGCCCAGCGCGTGGGCTCCTTCAGCGCCGCCATCAGCGTGGGCGGGTACGACCACGACACCCAGTTCTCGCCATGGCGGATCTCGATGGCCACTTCCGACAGCATCGAGAAGCCGCGCCACTTCACGCCGTCACCGGGCGCGGTGGATTCCCAGTCGACCTCGAGCCCGCGCATCTCGCGCAGGTAGCGCTTGGCGGCCGTGCGGTCTTCACCGCTGGAGCCGGTGGTGCGCAGGATGGCCGGCAGCGGCGCCTCGAACATGTAGTCGGCCGGCGGCATGCTGCTCATCACCGCCAGGCGCGATTGCGCCACCTGCAGCAAGGCGTTGTAGATGCGCCGACCGGTGAGCGTGACGCGCTTGGCGCGTGGCACCAGCACGATCATCTCGTGCGGCTTGCGCAGCTCGGTGCCGCCATCGCCGGCCGCCACCGGCTCGGGCGCCAGTACGGGCGCCGTCGGCAAGGGGGTCGAACTGTCCATGCCCAATCATATGTCCTTCAACGATTGGACGGAACCGGAGCAGACATTGACCAACATGCCGGTTAAATGCTGGACAGCACGGCACATGCTGCGCATTTTGCACCCGGTTAGATCGCGGACACCCGGCCCATCACCGGCCTTGGGCCAGTGCCGGCGCCCACCGGGTAAAGCCTGGACATCGGCCCCAGACCCCGGATGCGCCCGGCCGCGTGCCCGACAGGCCGCGCGATGCACCGGGATGGCGCGTGGCGGGTAGGCTGCGGACGCCAAGCGGTTAAAGCGCGGACAGAAGCGGTAAGCCGGCGGACGGATGCGGTAAGGGCTTGGACACGCAGCTTCAATTTCGATCTGCAAGTCTATGTTTTACAAAGAGAAAGAGACTTATCCACAGACCCTTAATCTCTTGAAGACTATGAACTATCCTTGAATCTCCCCGCCGGGAGGTGAAGGTCTTCGGGAGCCGCGGGGCCTGCGGCCCCGAAGACAGCGTCCATGCTTGTACCGGGGTTCCCCCGAAGCAGCATCCGTCGTGCGATTTTCATGCGGCACGGCGGATAATCGCAGGTACTGCATTGGACGGGGACTCTCCTGATGGATGGCAAGAAGACTGTGCCCGGCGACACCACACGCCCGGTCACCGCACCGATCCGCCGGCAATCGCTGGCCGACATCGAATTGCAGGCGGCACGCATCGCCGCCATGATGACGCAGATCCGCGCCACCATGCTTTCGCCCACGGCGTCCAAGACGGCCCCCAGCGTCAGCGCGGCGCAGCTGGCCGCGCTGTGCGGTGTCGACAAGAGCAAGATCGCCTACCGCCTGACGCGCGGCGATCTGCCCGAGGGCCACATGGTGGGCAACCGGCGCGAATGGCGCATGGACGAGGCGCGCGCCTGGGTGCGCGCCTTCCGCACCCAGCACCTGCGGCCCGAACATGCCGCCGGCACCACGCTGACGGTGGCCAACTTCAAGGGCGGCGTGGCCAAGACCACCTCGGCGGTGACGCTGGCGCAGGGCTTGTCGATGCGCGGCCACCGCGTGCTGGTGGTCGATCTGGATCCGCAGGGCTCGGCCACCACGCTGTTCGGCGTGCTGCCCGATGCCGAGGTGGAGCCCGAGCACACCGCGATGCTGCTGTTTGCCGGCCAGCAGGAGGATCTGGGCTATGCCATCCGCCCGAGCTACTGGCCCGGCATCGACCTGGTGTGCGCGGCGCCGCTGCTGTTCGGTGCCGAATTCGCCCTTCCGGCGCGCCAGACGCGTGACCCGGGTTTCGAGTTCTGGCGCTGCCTGGACCGCGGCCTCGACCAGGCGCGAGCCGACTACGACGTGATCGTCATCGACACGCCCCCTGCCCTGTCGTATGTGACCATCAATGCGCTGATGGCGGCCGACGGCGTGATCATGCCGCTGCCGCCGTCGGCGCTGGATTTCGCCTCGTCGGCGCAGTTCTGGGACCTGTTCTCTGACCTGTGCAACCAGCTGATCCGCAGCCGCGGCCAGGACAAGACCTTCGAGTTCATCGACGTGCTGCTGTCGCGCGTGGAGTCGTCGGATGCGGCCAGCTCGGTGGTGCGGCAGTGGGTGCTGGAGGGTTACACCGAGAAGGTGCTGCCGATCGAGATTCCGAAGACGGCGGTGACGGCCACGGCCTCGGCCGAGTTCGGCACGGTGTACGACCTGCCGCGCGGCGCAATGAACGCCAAGACCTTTGCCCGCGCCCGTGATGCCTACGACCGCATGTGCGAGCTGGTGGAGCAGCAGATCGTGGCCGTGTGGGCCATGCAGGTGGAACAACTGGGAGGCTGAGACGATGGCGAGCAACAAGCTCACGGCTAAGGCCGCCAAGCTGGATTTCAGTGCCCTGCCCGGCGCCCTGCCCGCGCCGCTGGCGACGGCGCCATCGACGCCATCGACAGCGCCGGTGGTGCCCATGGGCGCGGTGCAGGCCTCAGCGGCCGGCGCTGCGGCTGCAGCGGCGGGCCTGCCGGTGACGGGTGCCGGGCATGAGCCGATGGGCATGCACCGCCCGAAGACCGCGCCGGGCGCGATGATGGCGTTTGCCACCGACGCGCGCTCAGACCTGATGCGCGAGAACGAGAGCCTGCGCGCCAGGGCGCAAGAGGCCGAGCAGCTGCGCGGCCAGCTCGACGATGCGCTGGGCGATCTGGCGCAATGGGACGGCGCCAAGGCGGCGCGCCTGCTCGATCCGCGTCAGGTGGATGCCAGCCGCTTTGCCAACCGCCATGTGCTGAGCTACAGCACGCCCGAGTTCGCGGCGCTGCGGGCCGAGATCGAGAGTGCGGGCGGCAATGTGCAGCCGATCAAGGTGCGGCGCGTGGCGGTGGCGGCCGGCGTGGCCGAAGCGCCGGCAGGCGAGGGTGAGCGCTACGAGCTGGTGTTCGGCCATCGCCGGCACCGCGCCTGCCTGGAGCTGGGCTTGCCGGTGCTGGCCGTGATCGACAACCTGGACGACCGCGCGCTGTTCGTCGAGATGGACCGCGAGAACCGTGCACGCAAGGACCTGTCGGCCTGGGAGCAGGGCATGATGTACCGCCGCGCGCTGCAGCAGGGCCTGTTTCCGTCGAACCGCAAGCTGGCCGAGGCCATCGGCGTGGACCTGAGCGCGCTGGGCAAGGCGCTGGCACTGGCCGATCTGCCCGAAGCGCTGGTGCGGGCCTTTGCATCGCCGCTGACCTTGCAGTTCCGCTGGGCCAGGCCCTTGGCCGATGCCTATGCTGCCAATCCTGAGGCGGTGCTGGCCTGTGCCGACAGCCTGGCCGCCGGCCCGGCCGAGCGCAAGCCGCGTGAGGTGTTCGAGCGCCTGGTGGCGGCGGGCCAGAAGGGGGTGGAACCGTTCCACCCCCCGCAGACGATCACGCTGGAACGCGACGGCGTGGCGGTGGGCCAGGTCACGCAAGGGGCGCGTGGCGATGTGTCGATCAGCCTGAAGGCCGGGCAGGTGCCCGCCGAGCGCCTGGTGGCCTTGGCCGAATGCATCGACGATTTTCTGCGCAAGCCGGCCAGCCGGCGCTGAGCCAGCTGTTCCTGGCGATCATTTTGCGGCGCGCGCTGGTTGTCGGGCAGCGGAGGGCGGCGACTGGCATCGGATGGACAGCACCATCCGAGACCTGATGCATTCGGCCTGGCGCGGCCCAGGCGACCCAGCCGAGCGTGAGCGACCATGGGCCACCGTGCTCGGACATGGGCAGTGGACAAGGGGGTGGAACCGTTCCACCCCCTTTTTTCATGGCGCAGGCCGCGCCGCCCGCCGATACGGCGCCGTGGATGCCCGGCTGCGGTGCCCCATCTGCACGCGCAGCACGCCGGATGGCACCCCGGTCAGCGCCGCTTCCAGGCCAAAGCCGTGGCGAAGCCAGAGCGTCGATGCCTGGCGCAGCTGCGCCGCATCGGCGTCCTGCCCGGTGCCGTCGGCCGCCAGTGCGTCAGCGCAGTCACTCAGTGCCCGTGACATCAGCTCGTACAGGCGGGCCGGTGACAAGGGCGACTGCTTGCGCAACTGGCTGAACAGCGGTGCATCGGGCCTTGCCGACCCGGAGGGCGACTCCTCCAGTTCCGGGGTCTGGTGGTGTGGCGCCGCCTCACCCGGCAAACTCAGGCCGCGCGCCGCCAGATAGCGCTGCACCGCCGCCGTCGTCACGCCATCCAGCCTCAGCAGGCGCGGTGCGGCCAGTGCCGGGCTGGGCCGCACGGCCCCGCTGGCGCCCTGGTCAGCAGGTGTCCAGGCTTTACCCGGCACCTGCAGCGCCAGCCCGTCATCGCAGCGGCACAGCCAGGCCAGCCGGGCCGCCACCAGCTCGGCCGGCCGCAGCCCGGTGCCGCGTGCCACCGCCCACAAGGCCTGCAGGCGCAGCAGATCCGGCGTGTGGCCCCGGCGGGCGATGGTCTGACCGATCCAGCGCTGAACCAGCTTGCACTGCGCTGCCGTGAGTGCGCGTAGTGCCGTGGCCGCGGTCGGCACCATGACGTCGCACCCTTGTGCGCCCGGCTGCAGCGGCGCACCTGGCACAGGCGCGAGCCGGTGGGCATCTGCAGCGCCGTGCCGCGCCTGTGCCGTCACGGCGTCCACGTCGGGCGTTGATGTTGGCGCGGTGGCCGCGCCGGGTGCGTCGGCGCGCGTCGGCGCAGCGCGGTCGGCACTCACAAGTGTCCAGACATTCACCGCCAGGTATCCCTGATCCAGCCACCACGCAAACAGATTGCGCACGATGCCCAGCGCCATGGCCGCCGAGCGTGCCGACAGCGCGCCCTCGAATGGCCGCCAGTCGTCGTGCCAGCGCGGCGTGCCACGTGCTGCCATCCAGCCGGCCGCAGGCGCCGACAGAAAGCGGCGGTAGGCCTGCACATCGTCGCCATCCAATGAGGACAGGGGCTTGCCTGCCACCCACAGCGCCCACAGCAGCACGCGCTCGGCCTCCTTGCGGTAGGCGCGCCAGGTGGCGCTGCCGGGCGTGCGCAGGCGCAGCCAGGCCATCAGTGCCTGCAGATCATCGGCAGCGCCGATGCGCAGTGCCGCCGCTGGCGCGCGGTGCCGGCCATCGTGGCCACGCAGTGCGGCCGGCACCTGCAGGCGCTCCAGCGGCACGGGCCAGGCCGGCAGGCCGACGGCCGCAGGCGCGCCTGCCTGGCGCGTTGCGGGCCGGCCCACCGGCCGGGCCATCAGCGCCGCACGGTCCAGCCGGGCCGGCGGCACACCGGCCCAGGACGGCAGACTGCCCAGCGTGGCCGCATGCTCGCGCCACCAGTGCAGCACGCGCGCCGCCGCGGCCGGGCCTACGCGCGGGATCGGCCGGTACCAGTGGTAGCCGCGCGCCGCAATGTGCCGCGCCAGGTCGCTCAGCCGCAGCAGGCCGGCACCGGCCAGGCGTGCAGCCAGCCGCTCGTCGAGCCAAGCGGCCACCGCGTCCTCGGGGTGCGGCTCGCGCACCGCCACCGTTTCCAGCCATTGCAGGGCGGCCACCTGGCGGGCCCGCAGGCGTTGCCTGCGCCGGGCGCTGCTGCGGGCGTCGGGCGCGCCATGCGTGGCCTGGTAGAGCTCGAGCAGCTCGGCTTCGCTGTAGAAATCCTCGGGCTGCTGGGCTCGAAAGGTGTCGAGGCTGGGCCGGTCCCCGCCAGGTTCGGCCATGGCCTCGGGGTCGCGACGCAGCAGGGCGGCCAGGTCGGGCCGGCCCTGGGCGCGTGCCACGCTGCGCAGCACGTCCAGCAGCCGCTGCAGCTCGCTTCGCACGCGCCGCACATCGGGTGCGGCGCCTTCCCCGAGATAACGGGCCCAGGCCTGTGCCGGATCAAGCCCCTCTGCCCAGGCGCGCACAAAGGCCATCTGCGGATGGCCCAGGCGACGGCTGGCGGCCGGCGTGGGGGCAGGGCGTTGCGGCATCAGTTGGCTTCAGCGCGGGCCGTTTCCAGTGCACGCCAGCCCCGTCTGCGGGCTGATCCGGCCGGCCACACCACCGCCGCCGTCGTTGCCTTCAACAGCTTCTCAAGTCGTTTCGAACCCTTTTCCAAGTTCATGATTTATATGATTTTTTCCAGCGGACAGCATCGCTCGACAAGCATTGATCGAGAAATCATTTAACCTTGATAATCAAACATTCTAACGAGCATGCCTCTGGCACGGCGGGCCGGCAGAAGCGCCCGCCGCCACGATGCGCCGCTGAACGCCACGCTGGGCCCGCGCTGCCGTGCGCGCGCACGGTACGCTCGGCACCGCCATGAACCTGATCGAGGCCTACCGCTACCTGGCGGCACTGGCGCAGCACCGCCATTTCGGCCGCGCGGCCGCTGCCTGCCACATCACCCAGCCCGCGCTGTCCAATGCGCTGCGCGCGCTTGAGGCGCACCTTGGCGTGGCCATCGTGCGCCGCAGCCGGCAGTACGAAGGCCTCACGCCCGAGGGCGAGCGGGTGCTGGCCACCGCCCACCGCGTGCTGCGCGAGCAGGAGGCCTTGCGCCAGGAACTGGCCGGCACGGCCGCCCAGCCCCGCGGGCGCCTGCTGATTGGCGCCGTGCCCACCGCGGTGCCGGTGGCGGCGCGTTTTGCAGCCCGGTTGGTCGGGCTGCACCCGGGCGTGCAGCCGCAGGTGCGCGCGATGGCCTCGCAGGAGATCGAATCCGGCCTCGACGCGCTGGCGCTGGACCTGGGCCTCGGGTATGCCGACCGCGTGCGGCGCGCCGGGCAACCCGATGTCTGGCCACAGTATCTGGAGCAGTACTACCTGCTCAGCCACGCCCCGGCGCAGGCCGGCGGCCAGCCTGCGCCGGCAGGCGAGACGACCTGGGCCGATGCTGCCGCCCTGCCGCTGGCCCTGCTGTCGGCCGAGATGCACAACCGCGTGCTGATCGACGCGCAGTTCCAGCGCCTGGGCCTGGCGGTGCAGCCCGTGCTGGAGACCAACTCGGTCAGCGCGCTGCTGGCTGCCGTGCAGACTGGCCGGCTGGCCGCCGTGCTGCCCGGCGCGGCGGTGGCCACCGTGGCCGGGCAGCCGGGCTGGCAGGCGCGGCCGCTGGCGCAACCCGAACTGCGCACGCCGATCGCCTTCATGGCCGCGGCCGGTGCGCGCCGCTCGCAGGCGCTGGAGGCCGCCCTGCGCCTGGCCGCCGATGCGCAGTGGCTGGCCGAACTGGCGCGCCACAGCGGCCAGCTTGGGCTGGCCTGACCCCTGGGCGCACACACGGCGGCATGCTGCCGTGGCGCCTGACCACACTGGCCGGCCGGCAGGCCGCCGCGTCATCAGTCTCATGAATCGACTGGTTCGGCGATTCCATTGGACAGCGCCAGGGGCCGTCGCCATCATGCGCCGCAGCGCCGAACGGCCTGGCCCGGCCGCGCGGCGTGGCTCCGGATGCCACGCGCGATCCGCCTGATCGGCCACCTTTGCCCACTGACGCCACCATGCCCCGTCCGTTCACGCCCCTGACCCCGGCGCCCGCCGAGCCGCCGCTTGCGGCCCCCAGCGCCGCGCAGCAGCAGGTGCTCGATGCCGCCATCGCCCGCCACGCCCGGCGCCCTGGCGCGCTGCTGCCGCTGCTGCACGAGGTGCAGGCCCGCCTCGGCCATGTGCCGCCGGCACTGGTGCCGGGCATCGCGCAGGCGCTGAACCGCTCGCGCGCGGAGGTGCATGGCGTGATCAGCTATTACCACCACTTCCGCCAGGCGCCGGCCGGCCGCCATGTGGTGCAGCTGTGCCGCGCCGAGGCCTGCCAGGCCAACGGCGCCGACGCACTGGCCGAGGCCGCGCAGGCCCTGCTGGGCTGCGCCCTGCACAGCACCCGCGCCGACGGCGCGGTGACGCTGGAGCCGGTGTACTGCCTGGGCCTGTGCGCCACCGGCCCGGCGCTGCAGATTGACGACCGCCTGCATGCGCGCATGACGCCCGAGCGCCTGGCGCAGCGCGCGCAGGCGCTGGGCATCGCGGCCACGGCCACGGCAGGGGAGGGCGCATGACGCCCGTCACCTTGTTCGTGCCGCGTGATTCGGCCGCGCTGGCCGCCGGTGCCGACGAGGTGGCCGCCGCCCTGGCCGCCGAAGCCGCCCGCCGCGGCCTGGCCCTCACGATCACCCGCAACGGCTCGCGCGGCCTGCTGTGGCTGGAGCCGCTGGTCGAGGTGGCCACGCCGGCCGGCCGCATCGCCTACGGCCCGGTGGCCGCTGAGGATGTGCCGGGCCTGCTGGATGCCGGCCTGCTGCGGGGCGGAGCGCATGCGCTGCGCCACGGCATCACTGAACAGATGCCCTACCTGGCGCTGCAGGAGCGGCTCACCTTCCGCCGCGTGGGCGTCACTGACCCGCTGAGCCTGGACGACTACGCCGCGCACGCGGGCTGGGCCGGCCTGAAGGCCGCGGTGGCCTTGAACGACAGCGCCGCGCTGCTGCACGAGCTCACGCACTCGGGCCTGCGCGGGCGCGGCGGCGCGGCCTTTCCGGCCGGCATCAAGTGGCGCACCGTGGCGCAGGCCCTTGCCGATCAGCCGGCCGCGCAGAAGTACATCGTCTGCAACGCCGACGAAGGCGATTCGGGCACCTTCAGCGACCGCATGCTGATGGAAGGTGATCCGTACCAGCTGATCGAAGGCATGGCCATCGCCGCGCTGGCCGTGGGCGCCACCCAAGGCTTCATCTACATCCGCAGCGAATATCCGCAGGCCCTGGCGACGATGGACGAGGCCATTGCCCGCGCCACCGCCGCCGGCTGGCTGGGCGCCAGCGTGGCCGGCAGCGGCCAGGCCTTCCATCTGGAAACGCGGCAAGCCGCCGGCTCGTATGTGTGCGGCGAAGAGACGGCGATGCTGGAAAGCATCGAGGGCAAGCGCGGCATCGTGCGTGCCAAGCCGCCGCTGCCGGCGCTGCAGGGCCTGTTCGGCCAGCCCACCGTGATCAACAACGTCATCACCTTCGCCAGCGTGCCGGTGATCCTGGCGCGCGGCGCGCAGTTCTACCGCGACTTTGGCGTGGGCCGCTCGCACGGCACGCTGCCGTTTCAACTGGCCGGCAATGTGAAACAGGGCGGCCTGGTGGAAAAGGCCTTCGGGCTCACGCTGCGCGAACTGGTCTACGGCTTTGGCGGCGGCACGCGCAGCGGCCGGCCGATCAAGGCCATCCAGGTGGGCGGACCGCTGGGCGCCTACCTGCCCGAGGCGCATTGGGATGTGCCGCTGGACTACGAGGCCTACACGGCCATCGGCGCCGTGCTGGGCCACGGCGGCATCGTGGTGCACGACGACACGGCCGACATGGCCCGGCTGGCGCGCTACGCGATGGACTTCTGCGCCATCGAAAGCTGCGGTAAATGCACGCCCTGCCGCATCGGCAGCACGCGCGGCGTGGAAGTGATCGACCGCATCACGCGCAGCCAGGGCGCGCAGCGCACGCAGCAGGTGGCGCTGCTGCGCGACCTGTGCGACACCATGCTGCAAGGCAGCCTGTGCGCCATGGGCGGCATGACGCCGTACCCGGTGCTCTCGGCGCTGAACCACTACCCGCAGGATTTCGGCCTGGCGCCTGTGGCGCAGCCCGCCGTACCCGACACCGCGGCCTGACCGCGCAAGGCGACACCTCATGCTGCATCACCACGCCCCCGAAATCGACCACGGCACGCCGGCACGCCAATCCACCGAGACCGTGCAGCTCAGCATCGACGGCCACACGGTGAGCGTGCCGCGCGGCACCTCGCTGATGCGCGCCGCCGTCGAGGCCGGCATCCAGGTGCCCAAGCTGTGCGCCACCGACAGCCTGGAACCCTTCGGCTCGTGCCGGCTGTGCCTGGTGGAGATCGAGGGCCGCAAGGGCACGCCGGCCAGCTGCACCACGCCGGCCGAGCCCGGCATGGTGGTGCGCACACAAACACCCACGCTGCAGCGCCTGCGCCGCAACGTGATGGAGCTCTACATCAGCGACCATCCGCTGGACTGCCTGACCTGCAGCGCCAATGGCGACTGCGAGCTGCAGACCCAGGCCGGCGTGGTGGGCCTGCGCAACGTGCGCTACGGCAATGCCGGCCAGGCGGTGGCCGGCATTCCGGATGTCATCGGCGCGCACCATTGCGATCTGACCCAGGACAGCTCGAATCCCTATTTCACATACGACGCGTCCAAGTGCATCGTGTGCAACCGCTGCGTGCGCGCCTGTGAAGAGGTGCAGGGCACGTTCGCGCTCACCATCAGCGGCCGCGGCTTCGACAGCCGCGTCACGGCCGGGCAGGGCGGCAGCTTCATGGCCAGCGATTGCGTGAGCTGCGGCGCCTGCGTGCAGGCCTGCCCCACCGCCACGCTGCAGGAAAAGAGCGTGATCGAGCTGGGCCAGCCCGAGCACAGCGTGCTCACCACCTGCGCCTATTGCGGCGTGGGCTGCGGCTTCAAGGCCGAGATGAAGGGCAACACGGTGGTCCGCATGACGCCGTGGAAGGACGGCAAGGCCAACGAAGGCCACTCCTGCGTGAAGGGCCGTTTCGCCTGGGGCTATGCCACGCACAAGGACCGCATCACCAAGCCCATGATCCGCGCGAAGATCACCGACCCCTGGCGCGAGGTGAGCTGGGACGAGGCCATCGGCCATGCAGCCAGCGAGTTCAAGCGCATCCAGGCCAAGCACGGCAAGGATTCGGTGGGCGGCATCACCAGCAGCCGCTGCACCAATGAAGAGGTGTACCTGGTGCAGAAGCTGATCCGCGCGGCCTTCGGCACCAACAATGTCGACACCTGCGCCCGCGTGTGCCATTCGCCCACCGGCTATGGCATGGGCCAGACCTTCGGCACCTCGGCCGGCACGCAAACCTTTGCCAGCGTGGCCCAGGCCGACGTCATCATGGTCATCGGCGCCAACCCCGGCGATGCGCACCCGGTGTTCGCGTCACGCATGAAGCGGCGGCTGAGGCAGGGCGCGCGGCTCGTGGTCATCGACCCGCGCCGCATCGACCTGGTGGATTCACCCCATGTGCGCGCCGACCACCACCTGGCGCTCAAGCCCGGCACCAATGTGGCGGTGATCACCGCGATGGCCCATGTGGTGGTGACCGAAGGCCTGGTGAACGAGGCCTATGTGGCCGAGCGCTGCGACTCGCCGAGCTTTCAGCAGTGGCGCGCGTTTGTCGCCCGGCCCGAGAACTCGCCCGAGGCCTTCGAGGCGATCACCGGCGTGCCGGCGGCCGACCTGAGGGCGGCGGCGCGCCTGTATGCGCAAGGCCCCAACTCGGCCATCTACTACGGCCTGGGCGTCACCGAGCATGCGCAGGGCAGCACCATGGTCATCGGCATTGCCAATCTGGCCATGGCCTGTGGCATGGTCGGGCGCGAGGGCGTGGGCGTGAACCCGCTGCGCGGCCAGAACAATGTGCAGGGCAGCTGCGACATGGGCAGTTTTCCGCATGAGCTGCCGGGCTACCGCCACATCAGCGACACCACGGTGCGCAGCCAGTTCGAGGCGGCCTGGGGCGTCACGCTCGATCCCGAGCCGGGCCTGCGCATCCCCAACATGTTCGATGCCGCGCTGTCGGGCAGCTTCAAGGGCCTGTACTGCCAGGGCGAGGACATCGCGCAGAGCGATCCCAACACCCAGCATGTGCAGGCGGCGCTGGGGGCGATGGAATGCATCGTGGTGCAGGACATCTTCCTGAACGAGACCGCCAAGTACGCCCACGTGCTGCTGCCGGGCAGCAGCTTTCTCGAGAAGGACGGCACCT
>CAYPDO010000063.1:2570-12978 GCA_964409495.1 uncultured Bordetella sp. | reverse complement strand
CCCGCCAGGAACGCTGGGGCGTGCCCAACGCCACGGCGGAGTGGACGGACCGCATCAGCATCGAGGGCGATCTGCGCGTGCGCCAGCAGAGCGACCGGCCGGACACCGGCAACACCGCCCCCGACACGCTGCTGCTGGGCGCGCTGGCCAGCGGCGCCACGCGCGCGCCTGACCTGTCGGCCGCCACCTCGTCGGGCCTGGCCACGGCCAACACCCGAGACAACCGCGAGCGCCTGCGCCTGCGCACCCGCCTGGCCATCCACGCCAAGGTGGCCGACACCGTCACCGCCGGCATCCGGCTGGCCAGTGGCAGTGCCACCGACCGTGTCTCCACCAACCAGACGCTGGGCAACAACTTCAACCGCCAGAGCTTCCTGCTCGACCGCGCCTATGTCCGCCTCGACCCGAACGAATGGGTGAGCCTGAGCGCCGGGCGCATCGCCAACCCCTGGTTCAGCACCGATCTGGTGTGGAGCGACAACCTCAACTTCGACGGCCTGGCCGGCACCTTCCGGCCGGTGATGAAGCCCAACAGCGAATGGGCGCCGTTTGCCACCGTGGGCTACTTTCCGGTGCGCGAGTCGTCGCCGCCCAAGCGCGGCCGCAGCCTGGTCGGTGCCCAACTGGGCGTCACCTGGGAAGCCAGCGAGCGCACGCGGCTGAAGCTGGGCATCGCCCAGTACATCTACAACGGCTTCGCCGGCCAGGTGGATGGCGACTACGACCCCGTCACCGGCGCCGGGCGCAGCTACGGCCAGCATGAATACGAGGCCGGCCTGCGCCAGCGCGGCAACAGCCTGTTCCTGACCAACAACCCGGCCGAGATCGCCGCCGGTCTCACCCCCGACAAGGCGCGCTGGGGCATGGGGCTGCGCTTCCGACCGCTGGCGCTCACGGCGGCGGCAGAGTTCTCGCACTTCGCGCCGGTGGTGGTGGGCCTGTCGGCCGAAGTGGTGCGCAACCAGGCCTTCGACCTGTACGAGGCCTATGCCCGCAGCGGCGGCATCTGGTTCAACGACGCGCGGGCCTTCGGCGCCGGCTTTCGCGCCACCGTGGGCAGTGCCCAGGTGCGCAATGCCGGCGAATGGCAGCTCAACCTGGGTTACCGCTGGCTGGGCAGCGATGCCGTGCCCGATGCCTTTGTCGACAGCGACCTGGGTGGCGGTGGCACCAATGTGCAGGGCTGGAGCGTGGGCGGCCTGGTCGGTCTGGCCCGTGACACGCACCTGAGCGTGCGCGCGCTGTCGGGCCGCACGATCTCGTCGCCAACCCTGGTGTACGGCAGCACCGACAAGTACGGCCTGACCACGCTGCAGGTGGATCTGAATGTGCGCTTCTGAGCTTCGCCGAACCGCTGCCGCGGTGCTGCTGTGTCTGCTGGGCGCGGGTTCGGCACTGGCCCAGTCCAATACGCGTGATCAGGAGCAGTTGCGCCGCCTGCGCCAGCAGGTGCAGCAACTGCAGCAGCAGCAGGCCGACGCACAGGCCCTGGTGCAGAAGGCCCAGGCCGCCCAGGCCGAGGCGCAGCGCCAGGGCGATGCCCAGAAGGCCGAACTGCAACGCCTGCGCCTGACCGCGTCGCGGCAGGCCCAGACCGGCCAGCAGGCCGAGCAGGCGCTGGCGGCGCTGCGCAGCGAACACGACGCGCTGCGTGCCGAACACCAGGGCCGTGGCGAGCAGCTGGCCGAGCAGCAGCGCAGCGCGGCCGCGCTGCGCCAGGAACTGGCGCGGTTGCAGCAGCAGCTGGCCGCGCGCGAGCGTGACTTCACGGCGCTGGGCGAGCGGCATGCACTGCAGGCCCGGGGCCTGCAGATCTGCGCCACCAGCAACCAGGCGCTGCGCAAGCTGGGGCATGAGCTGCTGCAACGCTATGTCGACAAGGGCATGGCCGAGGTCATGGCCGTCAACGAGCCCTTCCTGCAGACGCGCCGCGTGGCGCTGGACAACCTGGTGCAGGACTACGAGGACAAGCTCGACGCACAGGCCCTGCCCCCGCCTGCTGCTGCCAGCGCGGCTGGCCGGGGCGCGCCATGACTGCCGGCCTGCCTGGGCCCGGCCGCGGCGCCCATGGCCGGCTGCCACTGCCGGTTGCCACCCTGCTGGCCCTGGGCCTGCTGGGCGGCGCGGTATGGGCCGAGGACGAAGACCGCGCGTTGGCCAGTGTCAGCCGGCCAGCGGCTGCGGCGGCCAGCGCCCCGCCGTTGCGTCCGGTGGGCCAGCCGCTGAGCCGCCAGGCCGAACGGCTGGACTGGCAGCGGCGACATGACTCGCCGGCCCACTGGTCGCGGGCACCCTGGACCCCGGCGGATGCCGCGCTGCTGGCGGCCGCGCGCCAGGGCCGCTGGCCGGAGGTCGCCGCGCTGCTCAAGCCCGTGGATGCGCCGGTCAACCCGCGCGATGCTCAGGGCGATCACCTGCTGGCGCTGGCCGCGCGCGCCGGTCAGGACGAGATCGTGCGTGGCCTGCTGCAGCGCGGCGCCGACATCGACCGCATGGGTGGCGACGGCTTCACCGCGCTGGGCGCGGCGGCCTTTGCCGGCCAGCGCAGCACGGTGCGCCTGCTGCTGCGTCTGGGGGCTGATCCTGCAGTGCATGGCGCAGGGGGGCAACCGGCCTTGCACCTGGCAGCAGCGGCCGGGCAGCTGGACGTGGTGGACGAATTCGTGCGACAGCGGGTGGATCTTGAGCTGCTGAACAAGCAGCGCGAAACAGCGCTCGACCTGGCGGCGACAAAAGGGCAACAGGATGTGATGGACCGGCTGATGAAGGCCGGTGCAGACCTGTCACGCGCCGGCCAGCGCTGACCCCCAGGATCAGGGGGAAACCCGCGAGACCATGGCCTGTTCGGCTCATCGACATGTGCCGTTAGGACCATGCCAGGCGCTGCGCCGGCAACCGAAGTTGTCACGAAGCGCCGAAATACTGGTCTGAGGTACGCGTACCCGGACCGGCCCCTGTCCAAACGGACTAGGCGACCGGACGCACCAGCCTCGGGCATGACATGGACGCTCCCTACAGTGCGTTCATGGTGCTCCCGACAGTGGTGCCGCCATCTGACTTCGACACATCAATCTTCTCAGGAGTGACTTCATGAATTTCAAGCTCAATGCGCTGGTTGCCGCGCTGGCCCTGGTGGCCTCGGCCGGTGCGAACGCTGCCATCAGCGGCACCACCACGGCGGCCAACGGCACCTCGGTGCTGTTCGTGGCCTATGACGCGTCGTCCACCTCGACCTTCGTGGCCGATCTGGGTGTCGACATGGGCGCCTTCCTGATGGCCCAGGGCACCGACATCTTCGCCTCGGGCGCCCTGGCCTATGCCGGCAGCCCGGTGTCGGCCAACTGGAACCTGTCCGCCAACACCAGCACGGTCGCCACCGGCAACTGGTCGACCCAGTGGACCGAGTTCACCACGCTGGCCGGCAACGACTACAAGTGGGGCGTGATCGCCGTGGATGCCACCGGCCCGACGGCTGGCGCCTCGGCCACGAACAATGTGCGCAACCAGTCGCTGTTCAGCACTGCCAACGCGGCCACCACGAACGCCAGCTTCACGGCGCTGACGACCTCCGGTGTTTCCAACGTGAAGGCGAACTTCGACAGCTTCCTGGCCTATACCGGCAACCTTGGCAACCATGGCACGGTGGACAACGGCGCCAGCGTCAACAGCACCAACAACGTCAACGGCGACCTGAACCGCACGCTGAAGGGCAACTTCGGCCAGTCGTCGGTGGGCTGGAACTACCTGGCCAACGTGGGCGAGACCCAGTCGGTGGTGCTGGCCATGCAGTCGGGCAGCAAGGTCTATGTGCTGGGCGAGACCAACAGCCTGGACACCCTGCATGACGTGGCCGACCGCGCCAGCTTCACGTTCGACGGCACCACGCTGAGCTACCAGGTTTCCGCCGTTCCCGAGGCCAGCACCTACGCGATGCTGCTGGCCGGCCTGGGTGCCGTGGGTTTCATCGCCCGCCGCCGCAAGAGCGCCTGATGCGCCGGGCCCTGGCGCCGCGCCAGGGCTGTTGATGTTCCACCCTCTGCCTTTCAACCCCCGGCCTGGCCCGGGGGCGGGGCTGACTTTTCCTGGAGATAGACCATGCAAGTTTCCAAGATCATGCTCGCCGTGGCCGGTCTGGCCCTGAGCGCCAGCGCCTTCGCCAAGCCCAATGTCGGCGAAATCGGCATCATCTCCGGTGCATCGGCCACGCGTGGCAACACCTCGCTGGCGCTGAAGCAGCTGTGCGAAGACGCCAGCGGCACCTTCACGTCCTTCGGTTCGGGCAACATCTTCACCTATGTCTGCGCGAACTCGGCCGTGGCCGCTGGTGCCGGCAACACCTACGCCACCAAGGCGCCGGGCAGCTTCGTCAAGTTTGCCGGCACCAACTTCGTGGAAGTGCGCCACAACGTCAGCGGCGGCTCGTTCAGCGCCGTGTGCCTGCTGAACAACTTCGCCGCCGGCACGGCCTGCGACGTGATCAACGGCGCCGGCGTGCCCGACAAGTACTTCGACCCCGAGGCCAACAACGCCAACAGCTTGGCCCCGGCCGGTGCCGTGGTGCTGGGCGGCCTGCTGGACGTGGGCCCGGAGAACTGGCCCGAGAGCGTGACGGCCGGCCTGACCGTGCCCGAGGCTTCTGGCACGGGCGTGGCCCAGACCTTCGGCCTGGCCGTCAGCGCCGGTCTGTACCAAAAGCTGTTTGACGCCCAGAAGTCCACCGGCGGCGCCACGGTCAGCAAGCCCATCCCCAGCACCTGCCTGGTCACCGACACCAGCAAGCTGGAGTGCGTGCCCACCGTGGGCAAGGCCCAGATGTCCACCATCATGGCCAACAACCCGTTCAACATGGCCCACCAGCAGGGCCTGCAGTTCCTGACCGGTGATGTGGCTGACGCCGGCGTGCCGCTGGACTACGCCCGCCGCGCCGACACCTCGGGCACCCAGGCCGCCGCGCAGGTGTACTTCCTGGGCACTTCGTGCACGCCGAACCAGCTGACCGTCTTCGACGTGACCGCCGCCGGTGTGGCCAACGGTGGTGTCTATGACGGCACGGCCGATGGTTCGTATGTGCGCGTGTGGAACCTGTCGGGTACCGGCGACGTGCGCAATGTGCTGAAGGGCTCGACCCCCGGCGCCGGCACCTACGCCATCGGCGTGGTGTCGGGCGAGAACACCCAGAGCGAAAGCTGGCGCTGGGTGCGCCTGAACGGCGCGCCGCTGGGTGAGAACGCCACCCCGAACCTGGCCACCACCAACAGCGCCCCGGCCAAGGCTGGCATGTACGACTTCGTGTTCGAGAGCAAGGTGGCCGCCAGCAGCGCCGCCGGTGCCGCCGACTTCTGGGCCGCCGTCAACGGCGCGCTGGGCAGCCTGGCTGCGCCCAAGGGTCTGCTGAACGCCACTGACCTGGCCGGCTTCAACAAGAACGGCAGCGCCTGCCAGAACCTGTCGTCGAACTGATCGACGGCCGCGCAGCACCCGGCGCCCCAGGGCGCCCGGGTGGCTGCTGGATGCCTCGAGCCGCCAGCTGTCCAGCTGGCGGCTTTGTCTCATGAGCGCCCGCCCCGTGGATGCCATCTTGAACGTCTTGCGCCTGCTCACCCGACCGATCCTGGCGCTGTGTGTGCTGCTGGGGCCTCTGGCGCAGGCCGCCGCAACCGCAGCCACCGCGCCGGCCGCTGAACCGCGTTTCGACCTGCTGGCCTTCGTCGTGGCCGGCGACCGCGTGCTTGGCGCCGCGGCCATCGAGCGCATCGTCTACCCTTTTCTCGGGCCGCAGCGCAGCGCGGCCGATGCCGAGGCGGCCCGCAAGGCCCTGGAGCAGGCCTACCAGAGCGCAGGTTTCCTGGGCGTGAACGTGGTGCTGCCGCCGCAGCAGATCGACGCCAGCGGCGAGCTGCGTCTGGAGGTGCTGAGTGGCCAGGTGGACGAGCTGCGCGTCACCGGTGCCCAGCACACGCGGCCGGCCCGCGTGCGCGAGGCCTTGCCCAGCGTGGCTGCAGGCAGCGTGCCCAACCTGCCCGAGCTGCAGGACGAACTGCTGCAGCTGGCCCAGGCCGGCGGCCAGCGCGAGGTCACGCCACTGATCGCTGCCGGCGACAAGCCCGGCACCATGGCCGTGGAACTGAAGGTGCAGGACAGCCTGCCGCTGTCGGCCAGCGTGGAACTGAACAACCGCCAGTCGCCTGACACCCGCGCCGGGCGCCTGGCCGTGGACCTGTCGGCCGACGATTTGTTCCAGCGCGGCCATGCCTTGTCGCTGAACTGGCTGGTGTCGCCGCGCGCGCGCGAGGAGGCCGACATCGTGTCGCTGCTGTGGCAGATGCCCGTGCGCGCACTGGGCCATCCCGGCGACCGCCTGACCGTGGGCTGGACACATTCCAGCAGCAGTGCCTTCACGGCCCTGGCCGGCAACACCATCTCGCGTGGCGACACCTGGCGCCTGCGCCTGCGCCACGGCCTGCGCGCGCCCGAGGGCCTGAACCACGGCCTGAGCCTCGGCCTGAACTTCTACGACCTGCAGGACCGCACGCTGGTCAACGGCCTGCCCACCGGGCAGCCCGCGTCGCTGCGCTATCCGGCCTTCCAGGCGGAGTACGACCTGTCCTGGCTGCCGCGGCCCGGTGCCACCGAGCGCAGCACCCGGCTGCAGCTGCAGTTCACCGGCAGCCTGCCAGGCCTGAGCCGGCGCACGGTGGACTGCGACGGCAACGGCAGCCTGCGCGAGCAGTTCGACTGCAAGCGCAGCGGCGCCCGGCCCCAGTTCCAGACCCTGGGCCTGAGCCTGCAGCACCGTGAGCCGCTGGGCCGCGGCTTTGCACTGCTGCGCCTGCAAGGCCAGTACAGCGATGCGCCATTGGTCAGCGGTGAGCAGGCGGCCTACGGCGGGCCCGACACGGTGCGCGGCTACCAGGACGGCCAGATCTCGGGCGATCTCGGTGGTGCCGTCCGGGTGGAACTGGGCGCTCCGCCCTGGCAGCCCTGGGCGGCCTGGCGTGTGCAGGGCCTGGTCTTCGTGGATGCCGCCCATGTGCGCCGCCAGGCGGCACTGCCCGGCGAAGAAGCCAGCAGCCGACTGGCCGCCACCGGCCTGGGCCTGCAGATCGATGCGCCGCTGGGCCTGCAGGCCAGCCTGTCGTGGGCGCGCCTGCTGGTTGACCGCGGCGCGCGCCACGGCCAGCAGGTGGACCTGGCGCTGCGCCAGCGCTTCTGATCTCCTTTTTCATCCGTTCCGATACGAGCCCCGTCCCCCGCCATGAATCGCCACTGCCACCGCCTTGTCTTCAGCCGCCGCCACGGCATGCTGCTGGCCGTTGCCGACCATGCCCGTGCCTGCGGCAAGGCCGGTGAGCGCCCGGCACGCCGGCGCGTGGCGCAGGCGGTGGTGGCGCTGCTGGCAGCGGGTGCGGGCTGGCTGGGCGCCGCCGCGCCGGCGCTGGCGCAGTCCGCGGCCCCCGCCGCCCGGGCACCGCTGGTGTTTGCCAGCCAGCGCGGCGCGCCGGCGGCGGCCCTGCCCAAGCCCTACACCAACAGCGCAGGCAAGACCTTCCGTCCCTTCGCCTACAACCCGGCACAGGGCCCGGCCAGCCCCGATCTCAAAGACGGTGGCAAGGTCAGCTGGAGCGTCTCGGCCGACGGCAAGCTGGCCACGTTCGACCAGGGCAGCCAGGCCCGCGTGGTGCTCAACTGGGACAGCTTCGACATTGCCGCGGGCCACCGCGTGCACTTCAAGCAGGACACCGATCCGACGCGTTATGTCTCGGCGCTCAACCGCATCTGGAGCGCTGACCCGTCATTGATCTTCGGCTCGCTCACCGCCGACCGCGAGGTGATCCTGGTCAACGCCAATGGCGTGTACTTCGGCCGCGGCGCACGGGTGGACACCGGCAAGTTCGTGGCCTCCACGCTGAACATCGCCGACGGCGTGTTCGACAAGGGCCTGCGCAACGTCACCGACGGCAGCGCGGTGTTCGACGGCAGCGTCGCCGACATGCCGGCCAGCGCCGATGCCGGCATAACGGTGGAAGATGGGGTGGAGATCCGCAGCGCCGCCGGTGGCGATGTGCTGCTGGTGGCGCCACGCGTGGCCAACAAGGGTCGCATCGAGACGACGCGGGGCCAGGCCGTGCTGGCCGCCGGCGAAAAGGTCTACCTGATGAGCAGCAGCGATCCGGCCCAGCGCGGCCTGATCGTGGCGGTGGACCCGTTCAAGGTGGATGGCGTGGCGGACACCACGCTGGGCACGGTGGAAAACGCCGCCAACGGCAGCTACAAGACCGTGGATGGCGCCACGGTGGCCGACAGCACGCCCGACGGCACGGCCGGCCTGGTGAACAGGCTCAACGAGATTCGCGCCGAGAGCGGCACGGTCAACCTGGTGGGCCTGGCGGTGCGGCAGGCCGGGGTGGTCAACGCCACCACCGCGGTGAAGGGCGCCAACGGCGCCATCTATCTGCAGGCCATGGCCGGCACCACCACGCTGGCGGCGGGCGCGGCCACGGTGGCCGGCAGTGCCGGCGATCGGGGACTGGCCATCGAGGCCGGCGCATCGGTGCGCGTGGGCCAGCAGCTGGGCACGGTGGAACTGGCGGCCGGCAGCGTGACGGCCGTGACGCCCAGCACCAGTGCGGCCCTGCAGCTGGATGCCGAGACCTTCAACCCCTCGCGCATTCGCGTGGAAGGGGCGCAGATCAGCGTGGCCGCTGGCGCCAAGGTGCTGGCGCCCGCGGGCAAGATCGAGTTGCTGGCGGCCAGCAATACGCTGGGCAACGGCACCGGCGGGGTCACGCCCAATGGCTTGTTCTTTGCCAGTGCGGCCGCCGGCTTCAGCACCAATGGTGCCGACGATGGCAGCCGCCTGATGGTGGCGCCGGGCGCCACGATCAGCGCTGCCGGCCTGCGCGATGTGGCGGTGGAGGGCGCGCGCAACCAGGGCAGCCAGCGCCTGTTCCGCATCGAACTGGCCGATGCGCCGGTGCAGCGCAGCGGGCCCCTGTACCGCCAGCAGGTGTACTTCGACCTGCGTGACGGCAGCAAGATCAGCACCGCCAATGTCGGCGGCGCGTCAACCGCGATCACGCGCACGGCGCAGGAACTGTCAACGCATGGCGGCACCGTCACGCTGGGCGCGCAGGGCACGGTGGCCCTGGGTTCGGGCGTGCAGGTCGATGTCTCGGGGGGGTCGGTGCACTACGGTGCCACGGTGCTGCAGAACAGCCTGGTCGAGCGCGATGGCCAGGTGATGGCCTTCAGCACACTGGGCGCCGACACCGCCGCTGACCGCCTGCTGGCGCTGACCCAGCGTGTGGAGAGCCCGGCCTACACCGAGGGCCGCAGTGGTGGCGAACTGCACATTGCCGGCCAGCGCGTGGCCATGGCCGAGGCCACGTTGGGGGGCCAGGTGGTGGCCGGTGAGCGCCAGCGTGCCGGACTGGATGCTGCGGCCACCGAGGCCCTGCTGTCGCTGCGCCGCGGGGCTGCGGCGCAGGCCAGCGCAGAAGTCTTGCTGCAGCCCACCGCACCGGCTGCTGGCGAACTGCCGGCCAGCCTGTTCGAGGTGCCGCTGAGCGCCGACCTGGGCACGCTGGGCCTGAGCACCACGCTGGCGCTGAGCCAGGTGCAGGCCGGCGGCTTCGGCCAGCTGTTGCTGGACGCCGCGCGCGTGGCCCAGCCGGTCTTCGGCACGCTGGATCTGGGGGCCGGCGGCAGGCTCGGCATCACCACCCTGGGCGGGCTGCAACTGGACGGCAGCTTCAGCGCGGCCGGCGGCAGCATCCGGCTGGACAGCAGCGCGGGCTCGGTCAGCCTGTCGGGCCAAACCCGGCTCAGCGTGGCCGGCCAGTGGATCAATGACCTGGCCGGCGGCGCCGCCGGCTCGGCCGATGCGCTGGCACGCAGCCAGGGACTGAACGGCGGCAGCATCGCGCTGCACGGCGAATCGACCGACGGCACGGCCGGCGTGCGCATCGCGGCCGGTGCCACGCTGGATGTCTCGGCGGGTGCCTGGCGCCAGGCGGATGGCACGCTGCACAGCGGCCAGGCCGGCAGCCTGCGGCTGGACAACCTGCAGGCCTTTGATGGCAACCTGGGCGGCCTGGACGGCGTGAACCTGCGCGCTTACGGCTTTGGTGCCGGCGGCAGCCTGGCCATCAGCGCGCAGAACCTGCGCATCGGCGAGAGCGCCGCACAGACCCCATCCGGCGACACCCCGCCGGCTGCGCTGAGCCTGGCCACGGGCCTGTTCTCGGCCCATGGTTTTGGCCAGATCAGCCTGGCCACCACCGGCGACCTGACACGCAGCAGCGGCGACATCACACTGGCCAGCGGCACGCAGCTGGCGCCACGGCTGATGACCTGGCAGCTCAACGGCGACGGGCTGTTGGCGCCCAGCGGCGCCATGCGTGCCGAG
>CAYPDO010000063.1:0-2560 GCA_964409495.1 uncultured Bordetella sp. | reverse complement strand
CCCGTGCCAGTGAACCTGAGCATCTCCGCCGGGCGAAGCATTGACCTGGGTGGCGGCAGCCTGGTGATGGAACGCGGTGCCGGCATCGCGCTGGAAGCCGGCGGCGCGCTGACGCTGTCGGCCACGCGCAATCTCACCGTGGGGGCCAGCGGCGGCACCGACGGGCAGACCAGTGTGCTGAGCGCGCCCGGCGGCAGCCTCAGCCTGGCGATCAAGGGCCTTCGCGGACGCAGTGCCCAGGGTGAGGATGCACTCGGCTTTCTGCCCGACCAGGCGCTGTGGCTGGGCGACGGGGCCCGGCTCGATGTGTCTGGCGCGGCCTTGCTGCGCCCCGAGGGCGGCAGCCGCCGTGTCGACACAGGCCCCGCCACCGGCAGCGGCACGCTGGACGGCGAGCGGCTCACCGGCAAGGTGCTGGGCGGCGGGCGCATCGGGCTGGAGGCCCAGCGTGGCTACGTGGTGGCAACGGCCGGCGCACAGCTGAACCTGGACGGCGTCAGCGCCCGGCTGAACCTGCCGGGCCTGAGCGATGCGGTGGGCATCGCCAAGTCGGCTGGCACGCTGACGGTCAGCTCGCCCGAGGGTTTTGCGCTGGACGCGCAGATCTCGGCGCGCGCGCCCACCGATGCGCAGGGCCGCGCCCTGGCCGATGGCGGACGCCTGAACCTGGCCGTGGCCCAGGGCGGCAACGACACGGACACCACGGGCAATCCATACCTGGACCATCCGCTGGGCAGCAGCGCGCCGCTGGCGCGCCAGCTGCTGATCGGCAGCCCCGACGGCGTGCTGGCCCGCAGCGGTGCCGCGCCGGGCAGCGATCTGCTGGCCAGCCTGGGCAATGGCATCGGCTATGTGCCGGACCGCCTGCTGTCCGGCAGCGGCTTTGGCGGCCTGAGCCTGGCGGCCGGCGACCGCCTGCAGTTCGTCAGCAGCCTGGCGCTGGACATGCCGCTGGGCCTGGCGCTGGATGCCCCGGCGCTGCGTGGCGAGCCCGGTGTGCAGGTGCAGCTGTCGGCCAGCACGGCCCGGGTGGGTGACAGCAGCACCGGTCGAAAGGGCATTGGCGTGCCAGACCGCAGTGCGCAGGCCGCCACGGCGGCGGACACCACGCTGCGCATCCGCGCCGCGAGCATCGACCTGGTAGGCAGCTGGGGCCTGCAGGGCTTTGGCAGCACCGTGCTGGATGCCGGTGCCGCCGCCGGTGGCCAGATCCGACTGAGCAACGCCGCGCTGCGTGAAACCCTGTCGACACTGGCGTTTGCCGGTGAGCTGAGCCTGGTGGCGGGCCAGGTCTATGCCACCAGCGGCGACGGCTACCAGCTGGCCGGCCTGGCCGCCACCGGTGCCGACGATGTAGGCAGCACGCTGCGCTTTGCCACCGGTACCGGCGGCGCGGCGGCGCTGGCGCCGCTGTCGGCCTTTGGTGCCCTGACGGCCACGGCCACGCAGATCCACCAGGCCGGCGTGCTGCGGCAGCCCTTTGGCCAGATCAGCCTGAGTGCGCAGCGCACGCTGACACTGGCCGACGGCAGCCTGACCTCGGTGTCGGGTGAAGGCCTCACCGTGTCCTATGGCAGAACCACCAATCTGGGCACCTGGGCCTCGACCGACGATGGCACGCTCAGCCGCCTGCCGCGCGACAAGCGCCTGAGCCTCAGCGCGGCGCGCATCGACACCGCCGCGGGTGCCACGGTGGCCGCGGGCGGCGGCGGCAGCGTGCAGGCCTGGGAGTTCTTCCCCGGCGTGGGCGGCAGCAGCGATTACTTCGAGACCCCGGGCCTGTACGCCGTGCTGCCGGCCTACAACGGCACGCACTCGCTGCTGCTGGATGGGGGCGTGGCCACCGACGCCGGCGCGCGTGAGATTGTCATCACCACCGCCGGCAGCGGGCTGGCGCCCGGCCGCTACACCCTGTTGCCGGCACGTTATGCGCTGCTGGCGGCCAGCCAGAGCCAGGGTGCCTACCTGGTGCATCTGGCGGCCGACCAGGGCCGGGCCGTGCTCAACCAGGCCTTGCTGCAGGACGATGGCAGCACCGTGGTCGCCGGCTATCTCAGCAGCCCCGGATCGGTGGCCGCGGGCCAGCCGGGCCAGCGTTTCGTGGTCGAACCGGCCAGCACCTACCTGGCGCGCAGCGAGATCCGGCTGACCGACATCAACAGCCTGCTGGCCAACCGGGCCAGCACCCTGGGCAGCGCCACGCCGGCGCTGCCGCGCGACGGCGGCCAGGTGAGCATCAGCGCCACCGGCAGCGAGGGCGGGTTGTGGCAGGCGGCGCTGGCCTTGCAGGGCCGGGGCGGGGCCGCCGGCAGTCTGGACCTCTCGGCCAGCCAGCTGGCGCTCGTGGCCGATGCGGCCCTTGTACCGGCCGGCAGCTTCGGCATCACCCGTGCGCTGCTGCAAGACAGCGGCGCAGGCAGCGTGCTGCTGGGGGGGGTGCGCAGCGCCAGCCCGGGCGAGGCCGGCGTGTGGCGCCTGGATGCCAGCGCCACACGTGGCGTGCAGGTGGACCTGGGCGGGCAGGAACTGAAGCTCGAGGAACTGCTGATCACCGCCACGG
>CAYPDO010000062.1:0-13042 GCA_964409495.1 uncultured Bordetella sp. | reverse complement strand
GCTGACAGCCAAAGTCTGCAGGCGAGTTCAAATGAACCGCCGATGTATGCCCCGTCGTCGCCGACCCGCTCGAACAGGTTGTCGAGTTCCAGAAAGGCAGCCAATAAACCCATGGCTTCGGCCGAAAACCGCGGCAGCACTTCACGCTGTACCTCGGCCACCCACACATCGAGCTCATGACCAAAGGCCGACGCGTCATCCAGGCGGATGTAGCGATGGTCGGTGGCCCAATGCTGCAGCCGTTCGGTGAAAGCAGCCGTCAACGCCGCCGCGTCGCGCGCAGAGGCATACGCTCCAGGAACGCGGCCACCGGCGCGTGGTCCTCGGCGAGGTCCAGCAGCGCCTGCGCCAGCGTCTGAGCATCCTGGGTGGCCAGGAATCGGGCCAGCACGTCCAGTTCGCGGATGGTGTCCATGCGCCCATTTCTGAAGTCGCGGTAACTTGCTTCGCCGTGCCTGCCCTGCACAATGGCCGACGATCAAGGAAGCCTACATGCGCTACAGCACAGTCGGCCGTCCGTTGGTTAAGCGCTGTCGACGCTGGTGCCCTGCCCTTGCATCTCAGCCGCACCCGATGCCGCCGGTCGACACATATCAGTCGGCCGCCCCGCGGTGAACGCGGCGGCTGCATTCGCCGTGTCTGCACAACAGCCGCCATGGCGGCGGACTGCGTGAGCGTCTTCAAGCGTCTCTTCAGCAACTTTCAGGAGGCCGCGCGGCGCGGTACATCCAGCCGCGCAAGCCTCACCGGGTCAAGCTGCTTCTGACTTGGCCGCAATCTCGGCCACCTTGTCCTGCACCTTTGCCGCGCCTGCCTTCTTGGCAGCAGGCTTGACCGCCTTGGGCGCAGCCTTCTCCGCCTTCACAGCGCGCGCGGCCTGTTTGACCGCTGGCGCCTTCCTCGTGGCGGCCTTCGTCGTCGAGGCCTTCTTGGCGGGCGCAGCCTTCACGGCGGTGGTTTGAATCGCCTTGGTCGCCTTCGCGGCCTTGGGGGCCTTAGGAGTGGCCGCCGCAGTGGTCGCCGCAGTGGTCGCCGCCGCCTGGCCTGCACTGGCCCTCGCATCGATCAGGAACTTGGTTCGGTCGGCCTCACCCGCGATCCAGCCCGGCGGCTTGCCATGACCTGTCCAGGTTTTGCCCGTTTGCGGGTCGCGGTACTTCGGCACGCCTGCGGCCTTGGGGGCGCTCGTCGTGTTCGCCTTGCTGCGCCCGCGTCCACGTCCGCCGTCAAGTCCAACGTCCTGGGCCGTCAGGTCGTATTGCTGGATGAGATCACGCGCCGTCTTGATCGCCGCCGATTTCTCCGTCGTGCGGATCGCGTCAGCCTTCTTCTTCAGTGCTTCGATTTGCTTTTCGAGACTTGCCAGGGTAGCCATGTTCTTTCCTTCTCTTGCCCACAAGCAGTTGCCAATGGGCGCGAGTCTATACCTCTGAGAAAATAGCGAGTTCGTATCGATGTCTCAGGGGATACTTTCCGTCGCAATTACGACACGCATGGGCGTCTGATTTGCCGGCCAACCCGCACGAATGATTGCGCGGCCCGTTCCATGAATCAGATGCGTCCAATAGGGCGTCGTACCACCGATACACTGCGCAACGGTTTACCGGCAGTTTCATACAATCGTCTGTGCCAGATCGCCCACCGTCATCATTTGCCTGCGTTCTGGAGGCGCGAGCGGCGCGCATCGACCGCCTGATTCCCGTTGCGCGGCGGTTCGCTCTCCTGGAGCGTGCCGTCTCGGCACGCACCGTTGGGCAGCGGATTCATTGGCTGCGTGTTGAGGCCGACCAGGTGTCTAGTGCCGCGTCCGCGGTCTCGCCCTGCCGACGAGGATGCAGCCACTGCTGCCATATCGGGGTACTCGTTTCCAGGACTGAAGCCCAGCAGATCGCGCGCGAGATCGGACAACCTCTGTGCCAGCCGGATGAGGTGATCAGCCTTGACGTCCAGGCCGATATCGATCCGCGTGTTTTCGACGAAGCCGCTGCCAGGTACCGAGGTGTGCCCTGCCCTTTCCTGGTCGGAGACGCTTGCGGCATCTATCGCCACCGGCCCCTCGCCTGTCGCCGCCAAATCTCCCTGGCCAACGACAGCTCACCGTGCCGGCTTCAAGAGCAGGAGGATACGGACGTGCCGTACCTTGACCGATTCGACGCCAAAGTGGCGTACGTCCTGGCCATGGGATCGCACACTGCCTATGCCGACCTGCGGGAGTGGTTCGCGGCACGTCCATCGCCGAAGTCATGAACGGTCTGCCTCGGCACCTGCAGGACTTTTTGTCTTCCGCGCCCTTCCAGCATCGGCCCGAACCCACAGGTGGCTTGTTGCCCAAGTGACCGAGTCTGGATCAGACTGTGGGCAACTGCTCGAACCCGGCGAAGTGACCTGTCGTCTCAAACCGGTCGACGGTATCGACCTGGGCGGTGACCGGACCTCTTCGCGCCCATTCCACGAGGCGTTCGACCTGGTCCTGTGGGCCGGCGACGGTCGCCTCCACCGAGCCATCGAGCCGGTTGCGCACCCAGCCCGACAAGCCGAGCTCGCACGCCACCTTGGCCATGGACCACCGGTAGCCAACGCCCTGAACACGGCCACGGATCTCGGGGCGGATCACACAGTCGGTCATGTCCATGATGCGAAGTCAGCGTGTGCCAGCGCTATGAAGATCAGTGCCAGCCAGCACCGGTAACAGCCACCGTGAGGAAAGCTGCGACCACCAGCGCCAGGACCAGCACGACCCCGCGCAAGCGCGAACGCTGGCGAAACAGCTTGCGGTCCGATGGCCAGAAGAGGTGGGGTGATTGCACGGATGCATCCTAGGTCAAGCAGTGCTGGGTCCAGATGTCCACCGTGTGGGGAACCCTGCCCAAAGAGAAGTCATGCACGCGCCGTGGCGATGTCTTCCAGCCGGGTGGTGTACCTCGGTGAGCGCCTGAGCTGCCGCCCTGCGTACTGCTGATGGCGTTGGTGGTGCTGCGCACTCGCCACCGACACGGCGTCCTTGCCGAAGCGCCGGTTCAGCGCGTCGAGTGCATCCATCAGCCGGGGCGACTCAACGCCGTGTGGCGAGGTGTCCGCTTGGCCGTCCTGGAACAGGTCCAGTTCGCCCTGCTGCTGGTGCTGTGGCCGCAGATCCACCAGCATCACGCCCGCCTTCGCATAGTTGAAGCCTGGACGGTACATCTCCTCGATCGCGCGAACGGCCGTACCCACGATGACCCGCGTGTCGGCGCTGGGCCGGACCAGGGGAACCGTGGTGCTCGGACTGTGCTGGCTGTCGTTCTTGCGAAAGGGGCTGGTGGTGACGAACACATGCACCGCGCCGGCGGCGGCCTCGTGCTGGCGCGCCTTCTCGGCCACGCGCGAGGCGAACTGGCTGACGACTTCCACCAGTTCAGGCAGTTCGGTCACCGCCGCCCCGAACGAGCGCGAGCACATCATCTGCTGCTGCGGCGCCGGCTCGTGATCAACGTCCATGCACACCGTGCCGCGCAACTCCAGCACCGTCTTCTCGAGCACGACGCTGAACTGCTTGCGCAGCGTGGCCACGTCTGCATCCACCAGATCGAGCACGGTGTGAATGCCGCCCTCGTAAAGCCTGGCCGTCATGCGTCGGCCGATGCCCCAGACATCACCCACCTCGGTGGCCTGGAACACTGCTCGCAGCTCATCCGAACCCAGCTGACCCAGGTGACAGACCTGCGCGAACCGCGCGTCGTACGACCCGGGCTTGCGCTCGGCCGTCTTGGCGATGTGGTTGGCGAGCTTGGCGAGCGTCTTGGTGGGGCCGAAGCCCACGCTGGTGGGCAGACCGGTCCAGCGCAGCACCTTGGACCGCATCTCGCGCCCGATGGCCAGGAGGTCGCCTGGAACGCCCGCGAAGTCGAGGAAAGACTCGTCGATGCTGTAGACCTCCTGTCGCGGTGCGTACTCGCCCACCAGGGACATCATCCGGCTGGACATGTCGCCGTAGAGCTCGAAGTTGGCCGACAACGCGATCAGGCCGGCCTCGCGCTCGAGGTGGCGCACCTGGAACCAGGGCTGCGCCATCTTGACGCCAAGATCCTTGGCCTCATTGCTGCGTGCGATGCAGGCGCCGTCGTTGTTCGACAGCACCACCACGGGCCGACCGATGAGCGAGGGCTTGAAGACCCGCTCGCAGCTGACGTACATGTTGTTGACATCGACCAACGCAAACATCGCCATGCTCCGGCCGGCCGATCAGACCGGCATGGCCTTGATGACCTGGGTGACGACGCCCCAGATCTGGAACGACTCGCCCTCGCGTGCCAGGATGTCGGCACAACCGTCTTTCGTGCCCGTCAGACGAACATCGGCGCCCTGTTGGCTCAGGCGCCGGCAGACGAACTCGTCGCCCACGATGGCGATCACGACATGACCGTTCGACGGCGCGATGGCGCGGTCGATCAGGACCAGATCACCACTGTCGATGCCAACCTCTTGCATCGCATCGCCGGCGATGCGCATCAGGAACGTGGCCTGCGGGTGGCGCACGAGGATGTCATTGAGGTCCAGGCGCGTGACCCCGGTGTCCCCTGAAGGCGAGCCGAAGCCGATCGCCACGCTGGCGCGGGAAGCACCCGCGCTGGCGCCTGGATCCCGGCCGACACGGGTCACATCCATGATCGTCGCTCGACACTGTACATAATCGCAGTATAGAAAACTGTGCCACCGCTCGCCAGGGCTTGCCGGCGGCGGTGCCCACCATGGCAGACATGCCCCTGGAACCGAGTGATGAGCAGGCGCCACCGGGCTCGGCTGCGCAAGACGACGGCACGCCGGGCGTGGGTGCCTCCGGCGGGTTGCAGCCAGGCGACTGGACCTACACCGTCTCGGTCCGCGAGCTCTGCGAGTTCACCGCCAAGCGTGGCGACCTGGACCGGCGCTTCACGCCGTCGGCCACGGCGCTTGAAGGGCTGCAGGGGCAGAGCACCGTGGCGCAGCGCCGCGGCCAGGACTACGAGACCGAGATCGCGCTGGAGGCCCGGTGCGGGCCGCTGCGGGTGCGGGGTCGAGCGGATGGCTACGACCCACGCCGGCGCTGCCTGGAAGAGATCAAGACCATCCGTGGCCATCCCGACGACATCCCGGACAACCGGCGGCACTTGCACTGGGCACAGCTTCAGACCTACGGCGCGCTCTTCTGCCGTGACCGTGGCCTGGACGGGATCGCGCTGGCGCTCGTGTACTTCGACGTGGCCAGCCAGTCCGAGGTGGAGCTGCGGCAGGTCTGTGGTGCGGAAGAACTCGACGCCGTGCTGTCCGAGCGATGCGACGCCTTCCTGGCCTGGGCCCGCCAGGAAGCCGCGCACCGGGCGGCCAGCGGACGCTGCCTGCTCGCACAGCCGCCCACCGGGATCGGCAAGACGGTCGGCACCCTGTTTCCGATGCTGCGCGCGATGCCCTTGCACGGCATCGACAAGCTGGCCTACCTGACCTGCAAGGGCGCCGGACGGCTCCCGGCCCTGGAGGCGCTGGAGGACCTTCGATCCGGGACCGCCGGTGGCGCGCTGCGGGTGCTGAGCCTGGTGGCCAAGGACGAAGGCTGCCAACACCCGGACAGGGCCTGTCACGGCGATGCCTGCCCGCTCGCCCGTGGCTTCTATGACCGGCTGCCCGCCGCGCGTCAGGAGGCCGTCGCGCAGGGTCTGCTCGATGCACATGCACAGCGCCAGATCGCCTTGCGGCACGGCATCTGCCCCTACTACCTGGGCCAGGAACTGGTGCGCTGGGCCGACGTGCTGGTGGGCGACGTGAACCACCTCTTTGATGGCAAGGGCGTGCTGTGGGGCATGAGCCAGGCGCTGGACTGGCGGCTCGCCGTGCTGGTCGACGAGTCGCACAATCTGGTCGAACGGGCGCTGCTGATGTACAGCGCCGAGATGTGCATCGGGCAGATTCGCAGCGCCGCCCAGACATCCACCGGCGCTGTGCGCACCAGCCTGAATGCGCTGGCACAGCAAGCGGAGGCGCTGCTGGGCGATGTGCCAGGCACCTATGCGGTCCTGGCGACTCCCCCCGACGCGTTCGTGCAGGCCCTTCAGTCCGCCAATGACGCCCTGTCCGAGCACTTCAACGAGCGCCCCTTGAGCGTCGGGCCGCTGCTGACCTTCTTCTTCGAGCTGCAACAGTTCCTCAAGCTGGTGGAGGCGCTGAGCGACCACTCGTTGTTCGTAGTCCGGCTGGACGGCGGCGTCTCCCATGAGATCGGCATCGACGCGGAGCCCGGGCCCACGCCACGAGACGCCGTGCTGGGCGTGCGCAATGTGGCCCCGTGCTGCTTCCTGCGCCGGCGCTTCGAGGCGCTGCACAGCGTGACGCTGTTCTCGGCGACGCTGGCGCCACCGCAGTACGCCATCCAACTGCTGGGCTTGCCACAGAACACGGCGTGGATCGACGTGCCGCCGGCCTTCCCACCCGAGCACCTGACGGTTCAGGTGGCCCATGGCATCTCCACACGGCTGGCGCATCGGGAGCGCTCGCTGCGCCAGGTCACGGATGTGGTCTCCAGGCAGTTCGACGCGCACCCGGGTAACTACCTCGCGTTCTTCAGCAGCTTCGAGTATCTGGACGAGGCCGCCGCGGCCTTGGCGAGCTTGCGACCCGACATCCCGCAGTGGCGACAGACCACGCGCATGGGCCACAGTGAGCGGGCCGAGTTCCTCGCGCGCTTCGTGCCGCACGGTCAAGGGGTTGGCTTTGCCGTTCTGGGGGGTGTGTTTGCGGAAGGGGTCAACCTGCCAGGGCCACTGCTGATCGGCGCCTTCATTGCGACGCTCGGTCTCCCCCTGTCTCGCCTGCCCAGGAGCATGTTCAGGCCCGGCTGGACAAGCTCTTTGGTGAGGGGCACGGCTACGCAGATTTGGTGCCGGCGATGCAGCGTGTGATCCAGGCCGCTGGCCGTGTGCTGAGGACGCCCGAAGACCAGGGTTGGCTGTGGCTCATGGATGACCGCTACCGGCGGCTTGATGTGGTCGGGTTGCTTCCCGGATGGTGGCGGCTGCCCTGAGCGACGAACCTCGGTCCGTCCGGTCTGTCGCAGAAGAGCGCGATCTGCAGAAACTCGTCGCTGGTGGGTCTGGGGGTGATGGTCAAGTCGATGACTTCGTGCCGACCGATCAGCCAAGAGAGCATCGTGCTGCGATCGCGCATGGACGGATGTCGCCGCCCGGGCCGCAGGCAAATGCTGGTGCTGCCGACATCGATGTCGATACCCAGGGCAGTGGTGTAGGCATGCAGTTCCTTGACGAACTGGTTGACCTCATTGGGGCATGTCCAGTGCGCCAGAGTGATCGTGAGCACCAGAGGTTGCGCCAGCAAATGCAGCGGAAGCGTGTGGTCTGTCGACATGGCCAGTCCCATCGAAAGTTGCGATGGGACCAGCTTGCTCTTTCAGGTTGCTCGCCGAAGACGATCCGCGCAGTGGCGTCCTGAAGTCCGTGCCCCAAGCGCCGAGAAAGTGGTCGGTTGGGCGCGCCGATTTCAAGTGCCGCTGCTGCTCATCGCCACGAGAACTTTCCCTTGGCCCAGCGCAAGGCTTCCGTCTCGGTAAGCACCTGGTGCGCTGCGATCCACTGAAGCCTGTGAGGCGGCTCGTTGGCTCGCAGGCCGACCTTGGGCACGCCGTTGTCGACGCGCAGGGCAACACACGTGCCACTGCGGACGGCCATTGGCCGCAAAGCCCAAAGCACCCTGTCTCCGACTCCACTTCGCTGGCTGGGGACCGGCTCTGGCCGTGCGATGGGCCCGGTGGTCGATGCGACCCAGGTCGCCGCTCGTGTGGTTCTGTTGAACATGCTCGCTCCATACCGACGCTCCCCGGTCATGCGGTTGCGATGCCGGTGGTCTGCAATAGCGAGTGCTCAGGTAAGTCAGGCCATGATGGCAGTGTGCCATGGCGAAGGCTGAGCGGCCCCCGTGGCCCGGCCCACGGCCAGGTTCGTCACTTTGTCAGCAGCACTGGAATTGGCAAGACGGTGGGCACTCTGTTCCCGATGCTGCGCGCGATGCCCTTGCACGGCATCGACAAGCTGGCGTACCTGACCTGCAGGGGCACCGGACGGCTCCCGGCCCTGGAGGCGCTGGAAGACCTCCGATCCGGGACGGCCGGCGGCGCGCTGCGGGTACTGAGCCTAGTGGCCAAGGACGAAGGCTGCCAGCACCCGGACAAGGCCTGCCACGGCGATGTGTGCCCGCTCGCCAGGGGCTTCTATGACCGGCTGCCCGCGGCACGCCAGGAGGCCGTCGCGCAGGGGCTGATCGATGCACGGACGCAGCGCCGGATCGCTTTGCGTCAGGCCCCCAGGACTTCGACCACGTGTTCAGCGTGCAGCCGTCCCAGCCGGTACAGCGCCAGCACTGGACCGAGGGCCAGATCGCTGCGCGAGGCGCGGAGCGCGGCCTGGGCCTTCGCGGCCGGGCCGGTCTTCCTGGCGACCTGCACGCTCGCCACCGGCATCTCCAGCATCAGCCAGGCCACGAGATCGACCCAGTCCGTCTTAGACAGTGGACGCGATGCGCTGTGGATCGTCATCTGCAGCTGCGTGCCGTCGGCCAGAAGGTCGTGCGCCTGGAGGTAGCTTGCCAGCCCCTGCTCGAACAACAGTTCCTGCGATGGCGTGAGGCCGGGCAACATCCTGATGCGGATCTGAAATGCGCCCGCCTCTGTCTGCCTTGCTTCAGGTGCGGCGCGTGCCGCACGGGCACGGCTGTTGGGGGATGCGCGCTCAGCCATGGCGCTCCCCAGTGACCACGACCCGGTAGCCCCGGGTCCCGGGGGACGGCCAGAAGCGCATGCGGGCCACAGCCTCGTGGCCGTCGATCCACAGCAACAGGCGGCGTCCCATGCCGGGCATCACCGCAGGCAGGACCAGGTCGCCCGTGGACCGGTGCACGGGCTTGCCGGCGCCGAACAGGCGGATGACCCCGCCCGCGTCGGCCATGCGCAGGTGGTGCGCCAATGCGGCAGCGTGGAGCGCATCGAACCAGCGCCGCGATGCCGGCGCGCTGATGGGCTGGCGCAGCCTGACCTCGACGTGCAGGCCGCCCATGAACAGTCGCAGAGGATACGCCGTCTCGTCGATGGGCCGGATGTCTTGGGGCATGGTGATGCTCCTGCGGGCGTCTGGTCGGGGCATCATGCCCGTTGCGTGCCGGCCTTGTCGGCCCAGGCACGCAGGCGGTAGGCAGGCGCGGTCCGCGTCTGCGCCGATCCCGGCTCCCGGAACTGGATCGGCTGGCGGTTGCCGGCATAGGTGTCAGCGGTGGTCAGTAGTTCGATGCCCAGCCCCCTGACCTGCTCGGCGAGCTTGTCGAACTCGCGCCGCCGGCGGGTCGACTGCGAGGCGGCCAGACGCTGGCAGCCGTGCCGCTGGCCGCGCTTGATCTTGGCCGCAGACTGCGATGCCTCCTCGCCACAGTGGCCGCACCGGAAGCGGATCCGCGAGGTCTGGTCCTGGTACGCCGCCTCGGTCGACAGCAACTCGTCACCCCGTTCCTTCAGCGCGGCGGACACCTCAGCAAACTCGCTGGCTTGCCGCGCCTGCGCCCTGCCCTCCTCCCTGCAGTGAGGACAGCCCCGCACCTGAAGGTGGGCCAGGCTGTCCCGCACCTCGTGCGCAGGGTCGTTCAGGCACTGCCAGTCCAGGATCTGCTGGTTGTTGAGGTACGCGCCAGGCCCGAACAGCGGCCTGAAGCCGGCGGCCTTTGCCGCGGCCTCGACCTCGTTGTCCGTCAGCCGGCGCCTGTCGCCATGCGCCGCATTGGCGCAGTGCCGGCACCGCGTGCCCAGGCGGCTGCCGTCGACGGCGCCGAGGATGTTGTTGATGTTGACCGGCTCAAGCACGCCATGGACCTGACAGGCCAGGGTCACGGTGCGCGCCATCGGATCAGCGTTCACGAAGCGCAACCGCAGCTGGTCACCGGTCGCCGCCAGCGCGGCCTCCACGCGCTGCTGCGCATCCGCCTTCCAGGACGGAGGAATCCTGAGCACACGCTCCCCGGCGGCCAGCCGACCCAGGAGCTGGGCCTTGCGGACCAGGTAGCCCGCGTCGTGCTTGAGCCAGCCGAGCTTGGCCTCCAGCGCGTCGGCAACGATGTCGATAACCCCCTGCTCACGGTCGGTGGCCAGCATCAGGTCGGGGATCGTCACCAGCACGATGCGCGGGTCGCTGGCCAGCCGCCGGGCCTTGTCCTCGTCTCGCCGGCTCTGCTCGCTCATGGATTTCTCCGCACCCCCGCGCCGGAGGTGCACGGGGGCGCGCGGGTTGCGCCGATGGTCGCCCTGGTGTTCGAGCGCGAGGTACACCGGCAGTTCATCCGGTCCGCGCAGCTTGGCCCATCCGTCCAAGCGATAGCCCTGGCCTTTCAGCGCCTGCGGCGTGAACTCGCGGGCGAGCGTGACGCCGGTGAGGGCGCTGGCCGCCAGCACAGCCAGCGTCTCGCCTTTGCGTCCCAGGCGGTCGTACTGACAGCTCACCTGCAGTCCACCAGGGACGAAGGCGCCGACCCGCCTGAGTTGCTCGTACCCGCTGGGTGAGCGCACGAGGACATGGGGGCTTGGGCTTTCGCGCCACTGCTGCGGGGTCGTGACCAGCTCGAAGCCGTGCGATTGCACGCGTTTCTGGATCTCGTCGTAGGTCAATCTCTGAGTCACGTTCTTGCTCCTTGTCGTTGGTGACAAGGTGACTCTGCGGATCCGGGGCGATCGCCGAAGCCTGTTTCGGTCCCGCTGACGTCGTGGCGCGTCGTTCGACAAGGACGCCACCAGTTCTCGCGCATCGGCATGGGTTGGTGGCGGACGCGTGGCTCGCCAGACACCCTGCTCAACGGTCGCATGAAGGTGGTGGCCGTGACAACGACCGTTGCGTGCCAGCGTTGTTCGCCTGCCCCAGCCGCTTCTACGTCAGATGACGAAACCGTGGAGGTCTGCGTTGGGCTCAGCGGGACACGCGGCCACGTGCCGGTCGCACCGCCGGACGCTTGGCTTCGACCGGCGTCGCAGGCACGCCGAAGAGCGCCACGATGGGAACACCGAGGCTGGAGGCCAGGGCGTCGATCATGGTCAAGGTCGGGTTAGCCCGGCCGGTCTCGATGCGGCTGAGGTACGTGCGGAAGAGTCCGCAGCGCTCGGCCAGATCGTCCTGCGTGAGCCCGCCCGCCAGCCGAAGCTCGCGCACACGTTCACCGAAAGCTCGCTGGGGGGATACGGCCACCCGAGAACTTTGGTTAAAGTGCACTCATTCATACACACACTAATTCATACATCGGGGCGGCGATGAGGATGCACCACACGACCGGACGCGCACTGACGGCGCTGGCTTTGGCGGTCAGCTTGGCCGGATGCGCCACCGGCCCCATCAACGCCGAAGACTCGGCAATTTCTCTGGGTAAGAGCCTGGTCCTGCAGAGCGTGCCGCTGGGCGGTATGGCCGTCCAGGCCCTGGTGAGCGCTGGTGATGGCGAAGACCGGGGCAGCTACCGGGTCAAGTCGCAGCTGTTCTGTCAGACGAACAGCCAGGCGCTCGCGAACATCCGGCAGAAGTTCGCCGTGCTGTGCGGGCGCAAAGGCGCGGAGTTCGATGGTCAGTTCTGCGCCCGTACGGATGGAGCTGACAAGGTCCTCTTCAGCGCTAGGCTGGAGTACCGGAGCGTTGGCTGCCACATGCTGCACGTCTCGGAGGCGGTGATCGTCGACAGCCCGGACTACTTGAAGTTCCTGGTCAACGAGGCGGGCTACGAGACGGTGCAGGTCAAGGCCGACAAGCTTGCCCAGCGACAAGCCGCGGCGGCCGAAGCCCGGGTAAAGGCCCAGGCCGAGCAGCAGGCGATTCAAGCCCGCGAAATGGCGCGGCTGCAACTGGAACTGCCTCAGTTGCGTAAGCGAGGCGCGCGCGTGTGCCAGATGGCATCCGGTAGCCTCGTCATGTACCGTGGCTACGTCGAGGACTTTACCGATGAGAAGCTCAAGATTGCCGTGGCCGAAGCCTTCATGCCGAATGCACCTGGGGTGCGGCCGACAGGCTTCCAGCCGCACACGCTTTGGGAGCCACCGATTCGCTGGCGTCTGTGCTGATCCGAGCGAATGTGCCTGTTGGTGAAGGAAGCTTGCTCCTGTGGCCGTGAGGTGCATCCGGGGTGGAACAGGGCTCGGCTTCGCACGACAGGTCAGCCGCATGAGCGGTCAGTTCGCTGACGTCGGATTAGGGTGGAGGCTGTGTGGAAAGCATCCGTTGGCCGTGAGGCCTGCGCCCAGTTTTCAAAGACACCCGGCGCAGATCTGAACTCGTTCGGCCAACCTGAGACGTCCCCCCACTCGCCCTTACGCCTTCATGATCTCAATCAGAGCCCCGGCTCCGAGAATCTTGATCGTGCGCTTCAAGTTGTAGGCCAGAACCTGCAGGTTCATCTCGGTGCGCACTCGCGACAGCTTCTTGGTAAGGAAGTGGGTCGCCCCCATCCAGGCCTTGAGCGTGCCGAAGACGTGCTCCACCGTCTGTCGACGGAGCGTCATCGCCTCCGGTGCACCGTCCAGCCGCTGTTGAACGACATCCAGTATGTCTTCGTGCTCCCACCGCGAGATGCGCCGCTCTTTGCTGGTGGTGCACCGCGGCTTCATGGCGCAGCTCGCGCAGTCCGATGACCAATACTTGTGTTGTATCTTGCCGGTCTCTTCGGTGGTCATGCGGTTGATGGCGATGCTTCCTGCCGGACACCGGTACTGGTCTGCCTTGTCGTCATAGACGAAATCGCGCTTGTCGAACAGGCCCTTTGCAGCGTTGTTCGATGTCATCGGCTTGGGTACCACGACGGCAACACCCGCAAGCTCTGCTTCCAAGATCTGGTGGCCCTCGTAGTAGCCCTTGTCGGCCACTGCGATGAGATCGCCATGCTCGGTCGCGGCCTGGGCAAGCTTGGCCATGTGCGCCAGTTGATTCCGATCGTGGCCGACGTTGGTAACCTCGTGGGCGACGATCAAGTGGTGCTTTGCATCGACAGCTGCCTGCACGTTGTAGCCCACGAT
>CAYPDO010000061.1:0-13129 GCA_964409495.1 uncultured Bordetella sp. | reverse complement strand
GGCGCACCTTCGATGAACGCCGACATTGGGAAGCTGGTGGACCCGATCGTGCGGGCTACGTCCATGAGGCCTATCGCCTTCAGCTTGGTCGTGACCGAGGTGAGGATCCGACTCCTTTCAGGGTCCGATCGTTGCAGGAATGATGAAATTTCGGCGTAAGAAGTTTTCGGAATCTTCTTCCCTATGGTGTCCAGCACAACGGCTAGGTTGTAGACAACGTCGTCACTATGGAAGACAGAGTACAGATCGGCAAAGCCCTTCTCTGGAACCGCCGATAGGTACCCGATGACCCCACTAATCAAGCCCAGCGCAGACCGTTCCCAGACGTCATCTGACCAATTGCGGTCGACAATGAGACCGGCGATGTCCAGGCAGGCGGCTTCTAAAGAACCATCCTGCAATCCGTCCAGCAACGCAAGCGGGCTGAGCGCATCCGAGTCATTGTCTACAACGCCAAATGGATCCAGGCGCACTACTAAGTGCCCCATCTCGCGGCGAGCCTGAGCGGTTGCCGCGTACGCCTCGCCTGCAGGATCGACTGTGACGAGCGATCCCCGATAACTGAGCAGATTGGGGATGATGCATGAGCGCAGACGCTTAGATCCTGACGGAGACAGCGTCAGCACGTGAGTCGCGTCGCACGCGTAAACCACCTGACCATCGATAGGCACCCGAATTGGGGGTGCGGATCGTCCGGATGCACTTCTCGAGAACTCCCTACCGTCGGGGGCCGCTTCATGATGCCGCCCCAGAAGCAGTTTGAAAGCGTCAACGTCGGTTGCGGTACTCATCGTGCTGCTTTCTGGCCGAGGACGGATCGATTCTCTCAGTGCGACGGAAGATCTGCAAAGCACGATGGGCGGTGGTGCTGCAAAAATGTTGCGCACATGATTCGGCTCCGCTCTTACATCGCCTGCGCGGCTATGCCTGAGCTCCCGTCAACCTACTCCGCACCATCCACAGGTGCCCCTTGCGAGCAGACACCCGAACTCGCCAGTATGGTCTGAGCCAGCCGACGCGTAAGGACCGTGCAGACCGGCGCGCCGCACTAGCCGATCAACAATCCGCACTCCACGGCCAACCTTGCCGCGAGGCGGCGGTTCGGCACGCCGAGCTTCATGTTCATGCGCTGGAAGCGCGAGTTGATCGAACTCTTGCTGACGTGCAGCTCGGCCGCAATGCGCTTGCTGCTGTGTCCTTGCTGCTCGTGGCGCAGGAGTTCGAGATCGGCCTGGGTGATGCGCGCCTTGACGATCAGTTCGCGCCGGATACGGGCCAGCCACCAGTCGTGCAACTCGGCGGCGAGCAGGCGGGCCCCGATGCGGAAGCGGCTGAACCCTTCGCCCTCGAAGAAGTGTGGCTGGGTCGATCCAAGACACAGCAGGCTGATCCGCGAGTGGCCGGCGCCGGAGTGGGCAGGCACGAGGGCAGCAGATGCAAAGCCATTCTGCTGAGCCAGCGCGATCACTCGTTGGCCCTCGGCGTCCAGTACCGGCAGTGAACTGGCTGGGATCGGCTCCGAGTGGTGCGCCGCGTAGGCCAGCCATGGGTCGTGGGCGAAGCAGCCGGCTTCAAGGTATCGCTGGCACCAGTCAGGCTCGCACACCAGCATGAAGCGGCAGGCGGACAGATCCGCGTTGTCGCGGATGAAGCTGACGAAGACCGCGTGCTCAGCGCCCAGCGCGTGGACACCCTCGGTGAGCAGCGCGTGGACGCTGGCCTGGTCCTTGGCCTCGCCGATGCGTTCGGCGATGGCAGCGACCTGCTCGGTGTAGTTTGCAGCTCCTACGACCCGAGCCAGAGCTTGGGTCTCAGTCATCGCTGGTGTCGCCGCTTCGCCAGAGTTCGTCGGCGTCGCGCTTGAGGCTGACGTGGAGCAGCGGGTGCTCAAAGCGGATGGGGTCGTTGTCGCACCATCGATTGAAGTGCTCGGCGTCCGCGAACTGGACGGACTGCTGCGTTCGCAGCCCACGCCTGGGGATTTCTTCTCGTTCGACATAGAGACCTCCTGCAACGCGTTGTAGGAAGAACCGAACTTCCCCCCTCCGGCCTTCGGCGCTCAGGGTTCGAGCGTCCCTAGACGCCGCCCCGTTGGTCGTCGTCCCCATGGCTTCTACCGGCACGACACGCCGTGGCAGGCCAGGGCGTGTCACGCGGTTCACCGGATGCGCCTCGATTGGATTGGCCCGGGCACGCGTCGGTTCGTCGTCGCCATGCGACGGTCATCGAACAATTCTGACGCCTTCAATGCCGCAACGGCTGCGGCTGGCGCCTCGTGGAAACGGCGCATACCTGCTCCAAGCGATGAATGGGACTGCACGATCCGCTCGGACAGGCGGCTTGTGGTGGCCTCGTATAGCACGGGCTTCTTCACAGGTTGTAGAAGACATCCAAGTGATGTCGCCCTGTCCACCTCTGCGCCGAAGTTTTTGGTAAGCGTTCGTACGTGGGACGACGTGCTAACTGCCGAAGCGAACGCTCTGCTTTGCAGGCCCATGCAGGCCTCGGCGGTAGTGGGGAGCAAGCCCGCGTTCATCGGCCGCCCGATGTGCGAACCGTAGCGCCGCGCGCGCCGTCGCAAGCGCCTTTCGCGGCATAGGCCGGTGCCCTCCCGCCTGCGGCGGGCCCCTCCCAGCTATTCCACGGTGCCCTTGCGCCCGCGCTTGTCCGCAGCGCTGTCGGTGTCGCACGGCGACCGACGAATGCGGGGCAGCAGTCCGCTCAACCCAACGCCGAGGGATCAACAGCCAATCCGGCTCCCTCGGAAAACAGGGCAGTCGGTTTTCAGGTCAGGAAGGCAGACGGGGTCTTGATGCAGGTCGATCTTGAACGCAGCGAGTGGGCACGGTGCCGTTTACGAAACGTTGCCGTGCCATTCAAGACCTGGGCCTTTCCCTGGCCTGGCGTGCCGCCGTGACGCGTTGTCGAGAGAGGGTCGCGGAGTGTCATCAACCTATGGAGTTCATCATCATGGAACAAACGAAGGAGTTGCTCTCGGTGCCGCTTGCCAGCCTGGTGCCGTCGCGGTTCAACGTCCGCCGTCACTCGGTCGGACAGGTCGAGGAACTGGCGGCGCTCATCGAGGCGCAGGGTCTGTTGCACAACCTGGTGGTCACCGAGCAGGAGGTCGGCCGGGGCAAGTCGCGCAAGCTGAAGTTCGCGGTCGCGGCGGGCGAGCGGCGGCGCCGTGCGATGCTGCTATTGCAACAGCGCGGTCGCTTGCCGAAGGAACACGAGGTGCTGTGCGAGCTGGTGCCGCCCGAGCGGGCGCTGGAGGTCAGCCTCGCCGAGAACAGCGGGCGCGAGGCCATGCATCCGGCCGACGAGTTCGAGGCCTTCAAGGCGCTGATCGACGAGGGCAAGGGCGTCGAGGATGTGGCGGCGCGCTTCGGCATCTCGGTCTTGACGGTGCAGCGGCGCTTGAAGCTGTCGGCGCTGTCTCCGAGGCTGCTGGCGCTGTACCGCGAGGACGGCATCAACCTGGATCAGCTGATGGTGCTGACGCTGAGCGACGACCACGCGGTGCAGGAGCGCACCTGGTTCGACGCGCAGCCCTGGGACAAGACGCCGGTCGCGCTGCGGCGCCGGCTGACGGTCGGCGAGGTCGAGGCGGCAGGCAGCGCGCTGGTGCGCTTCGTCGGCATCGAGGCCTACGAGGCGGCAGGTGGTGTCGTGCGGCGTGACCTGTTCGACGACGAGCAGAGCCGCTTCCTGTCGGATCCGGCGCTGCTGGAACGGCTGGCGATAGAGAAGCTGGAGGCGCTGGCGGCCACCTTGCGCGAGGAAGGCTGGAAGTGGGTCGAGGCGCGCCTGAGCGTGGACTCGCAGGCCCTACGGCAGTTCGCGCCCAGTGCGTACGCCAACCGCAAGCCCTCGGCCGGTGAGCAGGAGGAACTCGATGCGCTGGAGCGGCGCGCTGCCGAACTGGAGCAACAGGCGCAGGCGATGGACGATGCGCCCGAGTGGTCGCCCGACGAGGCCGCGCTGATCGACCTGGAAGAACAGGACATCGAGGCGCGGCGCAAGGTCATCCACGAGGCGCTCAAGACCTGGTCGGCGGAGCAGAAGGCCCACGCAGGCGTCATTGTCACCATCGGCCGCGATGGCGATGTCGAGGTCATGCGCGGGCTGGTGCGCGACGGGGATCGCAAGGCCATGGCGGCGGCGGTGCGCGCGAATGGCGCTTCGGAGCATCGCAATGCCAACGATGCCGGCGACCAGGACGATGGCTCGACGTCACTGTCGGCGGCGCCGGAACGCCGCGCGCCCGGGTGCAGCGATGCGCTGACCAAGCGGCTCGCCGCGCACAGGACGATGGCGCTGCAGGCGATGCTGGCGCAGAACACGACAGTGGCCCTGGCTACGGTGGTACACGTCTTCGTGCTGCGCACCTTCGGCGCGGACTACCCGCGTGAAGCTTCGGCGTTGCAGGTGACGCCGCAGTTGTCGGCGTTCGCCCTGGAAGCCCTGGCAGACGACCTCAAAGCCAGCCGGGCATGGAAGGCCGTGCAGCAGGCGAAGGAAACGTGGCGTACCCGCCTGCCCGAGGACCAGGGCGAGTGGCTCGGCTGGTTGATCGGCCTTCCCCAGGCCGAACTGGTCGACCTGCTCGCGCTGTGCGGCGCGTTGACGGTGAACGCGCTGCCGGGTGCGGGTGCGGCGAGCAGTGCGAACGCCATCGCGGCGGCGCTCGGCCTGGACATGGCCGACTGGTGGGAGCCCACCGCCGAGGCGTACCTGAACCACGTGCCGAAGGCGCAGATCATCACGGCGCTGAAGGAGGCCGGGCCGGAGCTGGCCGGTGGTGGTGTCGAGGCGATGAAGAAGGATGCACTGGTGAGCGCAGCGGCATCGCGGCTGGCCGGCACGCGCTGGCTGCCTGAGCCGCTTCGCCGCTCGCCAGGTTGACCGGAATCCGCGGGCGGGGTGAACCCGCTCGCGCGTTTCGGGTCGGAGGAGTCATGTGGCTGCTGGTTGCTCGCGAACCCCGGCCGGACGCGCCTGAGTGGCCCGGCCGGCGCTTGCTCGCGGCCGTCGATGCGGTCGCATGGCCGCTGATGTGGGTGGTGCTGATCCAGCAGGTGCCCGGGCCTGCGGGCCTGGTCGGCCCGTTCGTCACGGCGTTGGCCGTGCTGCTCGGGCTCGGACGTCTGCACCGCGCGCTATGGGTCAACCACCGCTACTGGTTCACCACCTGGCGCTGGGGCAAGGTGCTGGGTGCGATGCTGTTGATCGGCGCCGTGATGAAGCTCTCGATGTCAGCGTAGCCGGCGGGTTCGTCAGCGCGCTGCGCGTGGACGACATCAGTGCGACACCGTGGGCCGGCCGGCGCTCCACTGCTCGAGGTCGATGCGGCGCCACGCCACGGCGCGCTTGGCCAGTCGCACCGGCGACGGGAACTTGTCCTCGGCCATCAGCCGATAGATCGTCGACCGGCCGAGTCCGGTCATGCGAACGACGGCAGCCATGCGGACGAACACGGCGGGCTGCACGTCGGCTGCTGTCGGTTTCGGCTCGGTCTGCGTCTGGCTCATGAGGCGGCTCCTGGGCTGCGTCTAAGGAGAACTTTAGGCGCTGCAGATGCGCTCGGGAGCGATGACTTTGGGCCGAAAAGTGTCGATGGCCGCAGTGCCTACAACGCTAGCCACCTGCCTTGGACAGCATTTCACGGATGATGTCCTGCGCCGCAACGAAGCTCTTCCCGTAGGCTTTCTTCGATCCTTCACGGGACGTCCACTTGTGCTCGATATCCGTGAGGTCATCCCACCAGTGGCTCAGCGGTTGGTACGCGACGACGCCCGGATAGCCTTCGCCGTCGTAAATGGATCTCGCGAGGCGGGGATCAATGAGGCGCCCCAACACGTTGTACTCCTTTGTGCCAGAGCACCAATGCCGGAACAAGTCGAACAGACTCAACAGTTGGCGCGAGCCGCCGCCGCCCACGTGATCGCTGACATGCCAGACGTCGGGCAGGCGCCAGGCCTTCATCTTGTCGGTCTGGACCACGATGAAGCTTTCACCTACGTCGGACTTGCTACGCACTAAGTAGACACAAGTCGGCGCCTCTGCGTCAATCGAACTGAGGTAGCCCTCCGGCAAGGGCCGGTGCTCGATAGGCGACATGAACGGTTGCCCTCGTCCGGTAGCTAGCCATTCCTTGTCGATGGCGAACCTGGCGGAGAACTGGTCGAGGATCGCAAAGGTCGGTGGCGTGTGGCCTTCGACGACGGCCTCCAGTTCAGCCGGTGTTGACAGGTCCATCGCTCGGGCCAGGTCCACCACAGTGAGTGGCTCATGGCGCTCCGCGTTCATGAGGCCCAACACCTGGCTCATTCGTCGACCAATGAGCTTCGTCGACGGCATGTTCGCTGAGCTGGCGCGCCCTGAGTACCGCGCGCGGAAGACCTGCTCGACCTCACCCGGCTCCGCAGGTCGAGAGGTGGAGCCTCGCCGAACGATCGGCCGATGGTTCGAGTAGTAGATCGCCTCCAGACCCTTGTCGACCTTGACCACGCAGGCGATCCTCCCTTCGACAAAGGCCCAGCACACCCTAGGATGAACGGGCGGCTTGATCTCTTTGGCGGCACTCAACAGCCGTTGCTGAATCCGATCTCGCCACTTGGGTTCGCCGGCCTCTACGAGTCCCACTAGGCGACCGTCGTCGCTGACGCCGTAGATCAGCAATCCGTCATTTGAAGACGCGAAGGCGGCGATCGACTTCGCAATGTCATGAGGCTGCGCGGGAAGCTCAAGCTTGAACTCGATCGCCTGGCCTTCGCCCTTGGCGCAGAGACTTGGCAGTTCGCTGCTCAGCTCAGGATCGGCCCAAGCTGGAAGTGGTGTTGCTGGGTGCATAGCCGCCATGTTCGCACTGCTCTAGAAGGCAGGGACTTGGTGCAGGACGGAGCGAGGGCTGCTTGGTGACCCCAGTGAGACTGCACCGGACCGCATGGGACTGCCAAATGTTGCGCTCTGGACACAGCCACACCTGGGCCCGAAATTTCGGACACGAGTCGGACACGGAGGGCCCGGAAAGACGAAGGGGTTAGCGACTTGCGTCGCTAACCCCTTGATTTCTATGGCTCCCCGACCTGGGCTCGAACCAGGGACCTACGGATTAACAGTCCGGCGCTCTACCGACTGAGCTATCGGGGAACTGAGCCTCGCAGTATAGCCATGTTTTTCAGACTTCGTCAAAAAAACAGCTGGGCACTTGCATGAAAAGTTCTCGGGGCCAGCGGGTAGAGGTAGGCGTGGCCGAACTGGTACGGGGCTTCCTTCCACGCGCGGCGGTCCGTCAGGTTGTCGACGCCGGCGCGCCACACCAGGCTTGTGGCCGCATCCAGGCGATGGGCATAGCGTGCGCCCAGGTCGATGCGCGTCCAGCCCGGCGTGGCGATGCTGTTGTCGGGCAGCACCTGGCGCTCGCCCTCGTGGGTGACAAACCCCAGCACGGCCAGGCCGGGCAGGGCGGCCACGTTGTAGGCGGCCTGCGCCTTCAGGCTGATGGCCGGCACATTGGTGGGCTGGCGGCCATTGGTGCCGGTGTCGGCCGATGCTTCACGTCGGGCGTGCAAGGCCATCGCGCTGCCACGCAGGGCCCAGCCGCCGGTGCGCCATTCGGCCTCGGCTTCCAGGCCGCGGTGGCGGGCGGCGCCGTCGGCCCGGCGCAGGCATGGCGCGTCGTCGCTGCAGCTGTCGCTGGGCAGCCCGCTGGCCACGTCGATGTCGCGCCAGGCGGGCCGGCGGATGTCGAAGGCGGCCAGGCGCCAGTCAAGCTGCTGGCCGCTGGCCTTGTAGCCGGCTTCGATCTGACGGCTCTTCAGCGCGGGCAGGGCCTGGCCGGCATTGGCGTAGCGCGCGCGGTTGGGCGCCACCTCGCTTTCCATGCCCTGGCCCCAGCTGAGGTAGGCCGTCCGGCCTGTGCCCAGCTGCCGGCTCAGTGCCAGCCAGGGCGTGCTGAGGTCTTGCGCATGGCGCGTCTCGCGCGGCTCGCCGGGCCGGGTGTAGCGGCTGTCACGGTGCAGGCGGGTGTGGCGCAGGCCCAGCCAGGCGCTCAGGTTCTGGCTGATCGACACCTGGTCCTGCAGGTGCACTTCCAGCGAGCGCTCGCGCCGGTTGGTGCTGTCGTCGGTCAGGGCCGGGTCGGCGGCGAAGTTCTCGTGTTGCGTGATGCTGGCGGTATTGCCCACCCAGTTGTAGGCCTGGCGGCCGAAGCGGGTTGCGTAGCGGCTGAACAGCAGGCCGACGTTGAACTGGTGCATCAGGCCACCGGTGCTGGCGCGGCCCTGCAGCGACAGATCGGCGGCGTCGCTGGTGCGGCGCTCGTTCTCGCTGCGGAAGTCGTACAGGTCGAACGTGCCATCGGCGCAGTAGCGCGTGTAGTCGTCGGCCTTGCTGCAGCCAAAGGGGAAGGCGATGCGGTCGTCGCTGTCCAGGCGCTGGCGCATGACATGGGCCACCAGCTGCAGCTCGGCCGCCAGCGGCTGGGTGATGCGCAGCGAGCCGGTGCGGCCGTCCATCACCACCGGCAGCGTCCAGGGCTGGTGGTTGAGGTTCAGGCGCGGGTCGATGCTGGCGGCACTCGGCAGGCGGTCGCCCAGCAGGCTGAAGCCCGGCGTGCTGGGCTGGCTTTGGCGGCTAAGCTCGAACTCGGCCTCGACCAGCGTGCCGCCGGCCAGCCGCAGCTCGCCGGCGGCGGCCCACAGCCAGCGGTGGCCCTGGGCGTTGCGTGTGCTGGGGTCGAGCTGTGCGCTGGCGGCATTGATGCGCCAGCCCAGCTCGCCCTGGGCGCCGGCACGGCCGCCGATGTCGAAGGCCGCACCGAGGGTGCCGTCTTCCTGCCAGTTCAGCGTGGCGCTGCGCTGGCCGGCCCGGGGCCGCTTGACCACCAGGTTCAGCAGACCGCCCGGCGCGCTGGTGCCGGCCTGCAGGCCGCTGGTGCCCTTCAGCAGCTCCAGCGCCTGCTTGTTGTCCAGGCCGATCACCGTCTCGGCATTGATCGGCAGGCCGTCGCGGCGGTAGTTGAAGCGGTTGTCCAGCGTGAAGCCGCGCACGGCCAGCTGGCTCCAGTAGCCGGGAGCGTTGTAAGCATCGCTGGCCCCGGCGTCCAGCCGGGTCAGATCGCCCAGGCCCAAGATCGCCGCGTCGGCCAGCTGGTCGCTGCGGATCACCGTGGCCGATATCGGCAGCCGCGCCAGCGGCACATCGCCAAAGCCCGACACGCTGGCCGCCTGGACGGCACTGGCGCGGCCACTGATGGTGATGCTCTGCGGGGCCTGCTGCGCCTGCGCGCTGCTGCCCAGGGCGCACAGCGTGGCGGCTGCCAGCGCAAGCGGCCGGATGCCGCCCGGGACGCGGCGGCGTGGAAGAACGTGGATGGATGACATCGTGATGCCTTTGCAGCAATCACGGGTTCACGAACACTGGCTGGGCGCACCCCGCGGGAGAGAAGACGGATGCCGGGTGCGCTGGTGCAGGTCGCTTCCCGTACGCGAGGATTACCTCGATCAGGTTCAAAGGGACTCTCTCAGTCGCATGGCTCGCGCCCTGCAACACCCCTAGCGAATGCGCTGATCGGCCGCGCGGGCCGGTCAGCGGCGCGGATTATGTCGGATGCGTGGTGTGCGCCCAGCCGTCCCCGCGCCTGGCCCGGGGCGCGCGCCGTTCAGCGTGGCGGATGCGCCACGCCCAGCAACTGGTGCAGCCGCGGGCTGGTGGTGGTGTACTGCAGGTGCACCGGCTGGCCGGGCCGCACGTGGGCCGCGGCGGCAAAGGCCGCCAGCGTGGCCTCGTGAAAGCCACTGAGCAGCAGCTTGCGCTTGCCGGGGTAGGTGACGATGTCGCCGGCGGCGTACAGGCCCGGCTCGGCGGTCTGGTAGCTGGCGGTGTCCACCACCAGCTGCTTGCGCTCCAGCGCCAGGCCCCAGTCGTGGATGGGGCCCAGGCGCGGGCTCAGGCCCATGCGAATCAGCAGCTGGTCGGCCGGCAGATCGAGGGCATCGCCGCTGGGCGGCGTGATGCGCAAGGCGGCCAGCCTGCCGTCGGCCGCCTCGACCAGCGCCACCGGCTGGCCGGCCATGAAGTGCAGCGCGCCCTGCTGGCGCAGCGCCTGGAACTGCGCCAGCGTGGCCGCCTCGGCGCGAAAGGCCTCGCGGCGGTGGACCAGCGTGATGCGCGCCGGGCGCTGTGCCTCACCCAGCCCGGCCAGCGCAATAGCCTGTTCCAGCGCGGCGTCTTCGTCGCCCAGGATCAGCACCTGCCGGCCGGCCAGGTTGGCCGCGTCATCCAGGCGATAGGCAATCTGGCCGCCCAGGTGGCGCGCCAGCCCGTCGAGCGCGATGCTGCGTGGCAAGAAGGCGCCCGCGCCGGCGGCGATGATCACCACACGCGCCAAAAACTGCGTGCCCTGGTCGGTGGCGGCCAGCCAGCGGCCGTCGGGTGCGCGCTGCAGCGTGGCCAGCAGCTGGCCCAGATGCATGCCGGGGCAGAAGGGCGCGGCCTGCTGCATCAGGCGCTGCACCAGCTCGCCGCCGGTGGTGACCGGGATGCCGGGGATGTCGTAGATGGGCTTCTCGGCGTAGAGCTCGGCGCACTGGCCGCCCACATGCGCCAGGGCGTCGACCACCTGGGCCTTCAGCTCCAGCAGGCCCAGCTCGAACACCGCGAACAGGCCCACCGGGCCCGCGCCGATGACCAGCGCGTCGGTTTCGATGGGCGCCGTCGTCACGCTTGGCGCATCAGCGGATCAGCTCGGACAGCTTGTTCTTGCGGTCCTTCCACTCGTCGGCATCGGGCAGCGCGGCCTTGCGCTTGGTGATGCTGGGCCAGCCCTTGGCCAGCTCGGCATTCAGCGCGATGTACTGCTGCTGGTCGCCCGGCACGTCTTCTTCCGGCAGGATGGCATTGACCGGGCACTCGGGGATGCACACGGCGCAGTCGATGCACTCGTCGGGGTCGATGGCCAGGAAGTTGGGGCCTTCGCGGAAGCAGTCCACCGGGCAGACATCGACGCAGTCGGTGTACTTGCAACGGATGCACGCTTCGGTGACGACGTGGGTCATGGTGTGGAACGCTCTGAAGGCTGTGTGGGTGATTCTGAGGATGCCTGTGCAAGGGCGGTGATGGCCGGCGTTGGCCATGCCCTCCCAATGGCAAAGGCGCGATTTTACGGGGCCAGCCCGTCCCTGCCGGCTTGATGGCGCTCAAGCCCAGGGGTCTTGCGGGTCTCTGCGGGCGCGACAGGGGCGGCGCCGGCGCCCACGGTCACCACCGCCGGCCGGCCGGCGTGGCGCAGCGCGGCCTCGGCCAGCGTGGCCACGGTGTGCTGGGTGAGCAGGGCGTCGGGCCAGCCGGCGCGCGACATCACGCTCACCGGCGCGGCGTCGGGCCAGCCGGCTTCGCGCAGGCGGGCCGACAGTTCGGCCAGCTGGCGGCCGGCCATGTAGAACACCTCGGTGTCGGCGGTGCGCGTGGCCTGCAGCCGGCCCAGGTGGGTCATCGCGGTGGTCAGGCTCACGCTGCGGCCGCTGCCGCGGCGGGTGAGGGGCCGGCCGGCCTGCGCGGCGGCGGCCAGCGCCGAGGTCACGCCGGGCACCACCTCGTAGCCATGGCCGGCGGCCTGCAGGGCCTGCAGCTCTTCTTCCAGCCGGCCGAACACGCTGGGGTCGCCGCCCTTGAGCCGCACCACGCCGCCGCCGGGCGCATGCTGCACCAGCAGGGCGTTGATGTTGGCCTGCAGCTCGGCGTAGTCGAAGCCGCGCTTGCCCACGTCGATCCACTGGGCGTGTGGGGCCAGATCGCGCAGTGCGGGATCGGTCAGCGCGTCGAACAGCACCACGCGCGCGGCGGCCAGGCGGCGCGCGCCGCGCACGGTGATCAGGTCGGCCGCGCCGGGGCCGGCGCCGATGAACACCACGGCGGGCGTCTGGGGATCGCTCATGCCGGCCAGTCTACGGGCGCTGCAGCGCCGTTCAGCTGTGCACCGCGCCCTTGACCAGCAGCGCGCCGCTGGTGCGGTTGCTGGTGGGGTCGACGACGATCAGCGCACCGCCCACGCGGTTCTTGGCATAGCTTTCCACCGGCAGCGGCTGCTGCAGCTCGATCGTGACCTCGCCGATGTCGTTGACGTTCAGCTCGTGCGCGTCGGTGGGGGCCAGGGTGTGGATGTCGAAGCGGTGGTCGATGTGGGCGATGCGCGCCTGCACCCAGCGGTTGCCATGGCGCACCCAGTACTTGCGGCCGGGCACGGCGGGCTCGGTGTCCAGCCAGCACAGCGTGGCACTGAAGCGCTGCGTGGCACCCAGCGTGCCGGGGCTGCCGATCCAGTCGCCGCGGCTGATGTCGAGCTGGCGATCGAGCACGATGCCGGCCGATTCACCGGCCTGGGCACTGGCCACCGTGCTGCCGGCGCGGCGCACCTCGGCCACCACGGCGCCCTGGCCGCTGGGAAACACCTGCACCGCATCCCCGGCCTTCACGCTGCCGTGGGCGACGCGGCCCCAGAACACGCGGCTCTGGTGGCCGGTGCCTTTCACGGCGTTCTCGGCGTCCGGCTCCTCGGCGTCGTCGCGGGCCACGTACTGCACCGGCTGCAGCAGCGCGCCCTGTGTCGTCTCCTGGGTGGTGGGCAGGCTTTCCAGCAGCTGCAGCAGGCTGGGGCCGCTGTACCAGGGGGCGTCGAGCGGCAGCGTCACGTTGTCGCCGCGCAGCGCGCTGACCGGGATGATGCCGGCCACGGTGATGCCGGCCTCGGCCGCAAAGGCTTCCAGCGAGCCCTTGACCGCGGCGAAGGCGGCCGCGGCATCGTCGCCCACGGCATCGAGCTTGTTCACCGCGAACACGATGCTGGGCACGCGCAGCAGGCGAGCCAGCAGCGTGTGACGGCGAGTTTGTGGGAGCAGATCGACAACTCGATCTGCGGGCGGCAGCAGCGGATCGTTGGCACGCCGCCAGTCGATCTTGGTGATGTCCACCAGCACCACGGCGGCATCGCTGCCGGCGGCGGCGGTGACCATGTTGCGCGTGTACTGCTCATGGCCGGGGGCGTCGGCGATGATGAACTTGCGCGTCTTGGTGGCGAAGTAGCGGTAGGCCACGTCGATGGTGATGCCCTGCTCGCGCTCGGCCT
>CAYPDO010000060.1:7638-13242 GCA_964409495.1 uncultured Bordetella sp. | reverse complement strand
GGGTAGCGCAGCTCGCCCATGGGCACCACGCCGCGCCAGGCCACGTAGCCGGTGAAGTGGGGTTCGCCTTCGCCGTACAGCGCCTGGCGCACCGCCGAGCGCACGCCGTCTGCACCGATCAGCGCACGGCCGTCGAAGTTGCCAGCTGCGGTCTGCAGCTGCACGGCGCTGCCGTCCTGGCTGAGGCCGGTGGCGCGGGCACCCAGCACCAGGGCTGCCGGATCCAGCGCCTGCACGGCCCGGGCCAGCAGCTGGTGCAGGTCGGCGCGCAGCAGCTGAAGATAGGGCTTGCCCCAGCGCCGCTCCATCTCGGCGCCCATCGCATAGGCATTGAGCTCGGCGCCGGTGCGGTAGTGCAGCATGGCTGCCCAGGCCGGACGGTTGGCCACATCGCGCAGGGCCTCGCCCAGGCCCAGGCTGTCGAGCGCGCGCACGGCGTTCGGCGCCAGCGACACGGCCGCGCCCACCTCGCGCAGCTCACCCGCCTGCTCGAGCACGCGCACCGGCACGCCGGCGCGCAACAGGCCCAGCGCGGCGCACAGCCCGGCGATTCCGGCACCTGCGATCAGCACCGGGGCTTGATGGTCAGCGCCACTCATGCCTGGGCCGTCTCGGTGATGACCTGGTCGTAGCGCGCCTGGCTGTCGGTCTCGGCGAGCTCCTGGCCTTCCTTGCGCACCAGGTAGTACAGCCGCTCCAGCAGCTGCTGACGGCGCTGCTCGCGCGCATCCAGCGCCACCTGGTCCAGCACCAGGGCCTCGATCTCGGCCGCCAGGTCGATGCCGCGGGCCTTGGACACACGCTCGATGGCATCCACACGGTCGGCCAGCACGCTGAGCTCCTGGGCCAGCACCACGATCATCGACATGGCCTGGTCCAGGCCGGGCGTGGCGTAGAACTGCGGGCGCTTGCCGCGCGCGTGGCGCTGGGGCTTGAGGTTCTCGGCGCTCATGCAGCCACCGCCTTGGCCTGGGTGTGACCAGCTGCGGCCGGCGCAGCGGGCTTGTGCGCGATCAGCACCTCCCAGCCGCCACCGGGGGCAAATTCGCCAGCCGTGAACTCGCGCTCGGCCACGGCACTGGCCGAGGCGTCGGTGTAGCCGGCGACGCCCTGCGCGGCCGATTCCAGGATGGCCATCGGCGCGGTGGCGAAGCGCACCTGCTCGCGCGGGAAGCCGGCATCCACCGCCAGCTGGATCTGGTCGAGGTCGCGCATCGCGCCCCAGAAGGGCTCGTTGTTGTACCAGGTCTCGTTGTCGAGGATGAATTGCGTGAACGGGTCCATGAGGTCGAAGGGCGGCAGGTCGGCGTGGATCACGTAGCCGCCCGGCGCGAGCAGCCGGTGGCATTCGTTGACGATGCGCGGCATCGCGCGGCCGCTGGTCTCGTGCATCAGGATGTGGCTGACGATGAGGTCGAAGTGACCGTCGGGGAAGTCGGTCTGCTCGGCGTTCATCTGGGCGAAGTTCACGTCCACGCCCAGCGCCGCGGCGCGCGCATGGCCGTAGCGCACCACTGGCGCGCCCACGTCGATGCCCCACACCTCGGCATCGGGGAAGAGCTGCTTGTAGGGCAGCGTGGAGTGGCCCACGGTGCAGCCCATGTCGAGGATGCGGCGCGGCCTGAAGCCAGGCAGGTGGCGCTGGATGTAGTTGCACACCGATCGACCCATGTCGTCGTTCAGCGGACCGGCGAAGCCCATGCCGTAGAGGTAGGCGCCACGGTCGTATAGCGCGGCCACGCTGATGTCGCCGGGCGCCAGCTCGCTGGCATAGCCGCCGGGCATGCAGTGGATGTCCAGCGCGGTGACATAGCGCGGCGGCTCGAAGCCGGCATCGATGCGCAGCGTGGCCGAGGCCTGCGCCGACAGCGCCTTGGCGCGCTCGTTGAGCACCGGCAGCTGGCGCTCGACCGAGTCGATCACCGCGTTCCACATCAGTTCCTGCGAGATGCGGTTCAGCGCGGCGTAGTGCTGGAAGTACAGGTCGGCCACCATCGCGGCGCGGATCTCGCGGCGGTCGCGCGGCGCATGGCCGGCACTGCGCTCGAAGGCGGGCGCGGCACGGCGCTGGAAGGCCGGCTGCAGGCGCGGCAGCAGCCCCTGCTGCACGAAGTGCTTGAGGCTCTTGGAAAACTCCTGCCGGGCCGCCTCGTCATGGCTGGCCACGGGCAGCATCGCATGGTGCGCTTGCTGGAAGGTGTTGAGCACGGCGTCTCTCCTGTGTCTCGGTGCAGTCACGCTGCGCCAGCCGGGGCCGCAGCGGTGGTGGCCTTCAGGCCGTCCGGTTCACTGTAGGCAGAGCTGCCCTGCCGTGCTGGCCGGCATCACCCCGTGGTCGCCTGCCGGATAGGTCAGGCGCGGTCCAGGTCGTCCATCAGCCGCAGGGCCGCCGTCTCGGCCGACTCGCAGGCCGCCTCCAGGCCCGCGTGCAGCTTGCCGCAGTGCTCGCCGGCGAAGTACAGCGCGCCCACCGGCTGGTCCATCACCGGCATGCAGCGGCCGATGCCACCGGGCGCGAAGCCGGCGATGTGGCCGCGGTTGTAGGGCTGCTGCTGCCAGTTGTGCACGTGCAGCAGGTGCACCGCGCCCACGGTGGACGGCCGCAGCCGGTGCAGCGTGTCGAGCACCATCGCGCCCACGTCGGCCGGCGCCATGTGGTCGAGCCTGTCGGTGGCCTCGCCATTGACGAAGGCGGCCAGGTAGCCGGGCTTGCCGTCGCGGTTGGACAGGCGCAGCACGCGCTCGATGGGGCCGTCGGTCCAGGTTTCGGCCGACAGGCCGTCCTGCTCCCAGAACGGTTTGTCCACGCCCATGAACACCTGCACCATGTGACCGTAGCGCACCTCGCGCCACGCCTCGCGCTGCCGTGCCGGCACCGGGCCCAGCACCTCCACGTCCTTGAACACCGACAGCGGGATGGTGCTGATGCAGGCGCGTGCGCGGTGTTCGCTGCCGTCGGCGCAGGTCACGACCACCTGCCTGGGCAGCGCCTCGATGCGGCGCACCACGCGGCCCAGCGCCACCGGCCGGCGCAGCGAGGCGGCCATCGCGTCGGTCAGCGCGCTGGTGCCGTCGCGCACGACGCTCAGCGGGCCCTGGCGCGACTCCCAGGTGTAGAAGTGCATCTTGCGCATGGCGTCCAGCGTATTGGCCTCGTCGAGGTTGCGCGCGGCCAGGTTCACGTTCATCAGGCGCAGCGCCTCGGGCGAGGCGCCCTGGGCGATGAAGTGCTCGCGCAGCGAGCGCTGGTCCAGCGCGGCGAACTCGGGCTTGAGCCAGTCGTCCAGCCCCTTGAGCGGCATGCCCTTGGCCAGGTAGTGGGCGTACAGCTGCAGCGGCTGCATCTGGCGCTCGTGCGCCGGCAGCGGGTTCCAGCGCGCCTGGGCCCAGGGCTCGCGCTCGACCGGACGGCCGCCCAGGCTGATGGCCATCGGCGACAGGCCCATTTGCGTGGCGCCACCGGGCGGCGGATCTGCCAGGGCCACGCCCAGTTCGGCGGCGTTGGCGCGCACGCGGCCGTAGCCGCGGCCGATCTGCGCCGCACCCATTTCGGGGCGGCCGGGCACGTCGTGGCGCGTCCAGCAGCGGCCGCCGATGCGCTGGCTGGCCTCCAGCACGCTGACCTCCAGGCCGGCGGCCTGCAGCATGCGCGCCGCATGCAGGCCGGCGATGCCAGCGCCCAGGATCAGCACGTCGGCGGGCTTGTCGGCGGCGCGGGATGCGCCCAGGGGGAGCAGCGGGCCGGCACCCAGTGCCAGGACGTGCCGCCGGGTCAATCGTTCAGCCATGGTCGGTCTCTTTGTGCAGCGGCACAGGCGGGGCCCGTGTCCGATGCTGGCAGTACAGCATGGCCGGGCAGCGCCGCACCAGCGCCAGGGCGTCACTGTTCGTGCTGCGGTCAGCACGTCGGGCGCAGCGCTCTCGCGTCGCGAACAGGCGCCACGGCGATCCTGGCACGGGCGCCGGGCAGCGACTAGCCTAGCGGACATCGCCTGCCCCGGCCCACCCGTGCCAGGAATCCGTCCGCTGACTGCGCCCTGCCACCCGCCCCGCCCACCCCCGTGACACACCCCAGCCCCGCTCCGGTTTCCCGCCCCCTGGGCTCGCTGATCCAGTCGCTGCGCGGGGTGCTCGGCGACAGCGCCGTGGACACCAGCGACACCGCGCTGGACCTGCTGTCGCGCGATGTCCATGCCCAAGGTGGGCGGCCGCTGGCCGCGGTGCGGCCGGCCGACGTGGCCGCACTGCAGGCCGCCGTGCGCTTGTGTGCGGCGGCCGGTGTGGCGATCGTGCCGCGCGGTGGCGGCGCGTCGTACACCGACGGCTACCTGCTGCCCGCCGGCGGCCATGTGCTGATGGACACCCGCGCGCTGCAGCAGATCGAGGTCGACACCGAGAACGCGCAGGTCACCGTGGGTGCCGGCGTCACCTGGGCGGCGCTGCGCGAACGCCTGGCGCCGCTGGGCCTGCGCACGCCGTTCTGGGGCCCGTTCTCGGGCCTGGTGGCCACGGTGGGCGGCAGCGTCAGCCAGAACGCGATCAGCCACGGCAGCGCCAGCCACGGCATCACCGCACAGTCGGTGCTGTCGCTGGATGTGGTGCTGGCCTCGGGCGAGCTGCTGCGCACCGGCGCATCGGCCGCCACCCGCCATTTCGGCCCCGACCTCACCGGCCTGTTCACCGGCGACTGCGGCGCGCTGGGCATCAAGGTCGCGATCCGCCTGCCGCTGATCGCCGCGCGCAGCGACTTCGAGGCCCTGTCCTTCGCGTTCGACGACTTCGCCAGCTTCCACGCCGGCCTGCGCAGTGCCGCCCGCGAGGGCCTGGAGGACGAGAGCTTCGGCCTGGACCGCGCGCTGTCTCAGGGCCAGATCGGCAAGCAGGAATCGCTGGGCGCGCGCCTGGGCATCGCGCGCCAGGTGCTGGCCTCGGCGCCCAGCCTGGGCGCCGGCCTGCGCCAGCTGCTGCGCATGGCGCTGGCCGGCGACAAGGTGCTGGGCCTGGGCGCCTACATGGCGCACTTCATCGTCGAGGGCTGCGACGCCGACGATGCGCGCGCCAAGGCCCGCCGCCTGCGCCGCCTGATGGCCGCGGCCGGCGGCCGCGAGATCGCCAACACCGTGCCTGGCTTCGTGCGGGCCCTGCCCTTTGCGCCACTGAGCAACATCCTGGGGCCGCGCGGCGAGCGCTGGGTGCCGCTGCACGGCATCGTGCCGCACGGCGCCGTGACCGCCTGCCATGCCGAACTGCAGGCGCTGTGGGCACAGCACGCCGAGGCCATGCAGCGCCTGGGCGTGTGGGTCGGCACCATGTTCTGCACCGTCGGCAGCAGCGGCCTGCTGTACGAGATTGCGCTGTACTGGCCCGACGCCGTCACGCCCTATCACGAGGCCACGCTGCCGGCCGAACACTGGGCGCAGATCCGCCGCTATCCGGCCGACCCCGAGGCCGCGGCCCTGGTGGCCCAGCTCAAGCAGGAACTGATCGCACTGTTCGCGCGCCACCAGGCGGCCCATTTCCAGATCGGTCGCGCCTACCCCTATGCCGAGCGCCTGTCGCCGCCCGCACTGGCGCTGCTGCGCACGCTGAAGTCCACGCTCGATC
>CAYPDO010000060.1:2328-7628 GCA_964409495.1 uncultured Bordetella sp. | reverse complement strand
GCAGGGGCTGATGAACCCGGGCGCGCTGGGCCTGGTGCCCGATGCGCCGGCGCCGGCCGCTGGCGTGGCCATGGTCGAATCGCTGCGCCCGGCGGCCTGAGCCCGCCCGCTGCCGCCGTTCCCACGCCGCCTTCCGCGCCCGCCCGTCCCCGTCAGTCTCCGTCCGCCACCGCCCGCAGGCCACCATGTCCACTGCCCAATCCACTTCCCCCGCCCCAGCCGTGGCGGGCCGTGCCGCCAACGAATTCCTGCGTGACCATGCCTGGCGCGTGGTGCTCGCGGCCTGGTTCGGCATGGCGCTCAGCCTGACCGCGCTGCCCTTTTATTCGCTGGGCATCTTCGCCAAGCCGCTGGCCACCGAGTTCGGCTGGTCGCGCTCGGTGATCCAGAGCGGCATCACCTTCTCGACGCTGGGCGTGATCTGCAGCGCCTGGGGCACCGGCTGGCTGATCGACCGTTTCGGCGTGCGTCCGGTGGCGCTGGTCAGCCAGGCCGGCCTGGCGCTGGGCTTCCTGGGGCTGTCGATGCAGAACGGCGACACCACGCTGTGGCAGCTGAACTGGTTCGTGCTGGCGCTGCTGGGCGTGGGCACGACGCCGCTGACCTGGTCGCGCGGCATCGGCGGTTGGTTCGACAAGCGTCGCGGCCTGGCCATCGGCCTGGCCCTCAGCGGCACCGGGGCCACCGCGCTGCTGGCACCGCTGCTGCTCAATGCCCTGGTGGCCGAACATGGCTGGCGCACAGGCTATCTGGCCATCGCCGCCACCGTGGTGGTGCTGGGCATGCCCGCGGTGTGGCTGCTGTTCCGCGACCCGCCCGAATCCGGGCGCGGTGCCAGCGCCGCCCAGCGCACGGCGGCGCACGGCGAAGGGCTGAGCGTGGGCCAGGCGCTGCGCACGCGGCAGTTCTGGATCATGCTGGCCTCCTTTGCGGCGATCTCTGCCACGGTGGCGGGCATGATCCCGAACTTGGTGCCCATGCTCACCGACAGCGGCCTGAGCAAGACCGACGCCGCCCGCTATGCCAGCTTGCTGGGTCTGAACGTGATCCTCGGCCGCCTGCTCGCCGGCTGGCTGCTGGACCGCTTCTGGGGCCCGGTGGTGGCGCTGGGCCTGCTGATGCCGCCGGCGCTGGCTTGCTGGCTGCTGGCCAACCAGATGTGGCCGGCGCTCGCGGTGATGCTGATCGGCCTGGCCGGCGGGGCCGAGTTCGACCTCATCGCCTACCTGTGCCTGCGCTACTTCGGCACGCGCCACTACGGCCAGATCTACGCCTGGCAATGGGCCGGCTTTTCCTTGGCCACGGGCCTGGGCCCGCTGGCCTTCGGCCTGAGCTTCGACCGCACCGGCAGCTACACGCTGGCGCTGGGCATCTCGGCGCTGCTGCTGCTGGTCGGGCCGCTGCTGCTGTTCGCGATGGGGCGCTACCCCGGCGGCTGGCCGGCCGCCGCATCGCGCGACGGCCGCTGAGCCTGCCCCTACACTGCTCAGCCCGCCACCCCCCCGGCCCGCCCGCGTGCCGGTCCCACCTGGCTTCGAACCCCGCATGGGCGAGCGCGACGACATCAAGTCCCTGAAGAAGGCACTGCGCGCCATCGTGCTGCTCAACCAGATCGGCGACAGCACCGTGAGCCAGCTGGCCCAGGGCATCGACGTGCCCCGTGCCACCGCCTACCGCCTGCTGCGCACGCTGGCCGGTGAGGGCTACGTGGACAAGCTGCCGGGCAGCGACCTGTACCGGCTGACCAGCCAGGTTCGGCGCCTGTCCTCGGGTTTCCAGGACCTGGACCTGCTGCTCGAGATCGCCCAGCCGCTGATCAGCGCCGCGCAGCAGGCGCTGGGCTGGTCGATCGCGCTGACCACACCACGCGGCACGCAGATGGTGGTGCGCCTGAACACCGATCACGATTCGCCGCTGGCGCTGATCCGCTACGGTGTGGGCGCCTCGCTGCCCATCCTGCTGTCGACCTGCGGCTACTGCTACCTGGCGCACCTGAACGATGCCGAACGCGAGTCGGCCATCGAGGCCGGGCTCCGGCACATGGACCCCCGCGCACCCATTCCCTTCGACCGTGACCAGATCGACGATCTCATCCGGCGCACCCGCGCGGACGGCTATTGCCATCTCGAGTTCGAGCACTACCGCGAGGGCAACCTGGGCGTGCCGCTGCTGCTGGCCGGGCGCCCGGTGGGCGGCATCGTGATGCGCTACATCAAGTCGACGCTGCGCAACACCAACAAGCTGCGCGAGGTGTATGCCCCGCAACTGCAACGCCTGGCCGATGACATCGCACAACGCCATCCGGTGACCCATGCCGTGCAGGACCCACCCGCGTGAGCGCCGGACCGACCGGACGCGCGGATGCGCCCGCGCCGCTGGATCCGCATTGCGCGCGGCTGGTCGACTTCATCGTCCAGACGCCGCTGGGCGACAGCCCCGGCGAGGCCATGCACGCGGCCAAGCGTCTGCTGCTCAGCCGGCTGTGGGCCAGTGCCACGGCCGCATCCCAGCCCGAAGGCCAGGACTGGCTGCAACGCAGTGCCGACCAGGCGCCGCCACCGGCGCCGGCAGGCGCGGCGGGTTGGGCTGCGAACACCGGCGCGGCCAGTGTCTGGTGGCTGGGCCGTCGCAGCACTGGCGCAGCCGCCGCCGCGATCAACCAGCGGCTGGGGCGGCGGCAGCCGCATGCCGCCACCCACCTGCCGACCGCCACCGCCCTGGGGCCTGACCTGTTGCCGCGGCTGATGGCCGCGGCCGAGTCCGCGGGCCTGGGCGGGCGCCGCCTGCTGCAGGCCTGGGCCGTCGGCACCGAGGTGGCGCTGGCCCAGGCCGCCGCGCAGCAGCACCACGGCGTGGCGTCGCCGGCGGCCGACCTCGCCACGCTCGCCGCCCAGGGCCGATTGCACGGCCTGGACGGCGCCGCCCTGACCGCGCAGTTGCTGGCCGCCGCCGGCCCGCAGCCCGGGGGCCTGGCGGCGGTGGCGTGTGAGCTCCCGGCACCCGGCCAAGCCTGGCGCCTGCAGTCGCTGCTGCTGCACACCCGGCCCGCGGCAGCGGCAGCCCTGGCACCGATCGAGGCTGCCCTGCGTCTGCGCGCCCGGCTGCCGCTGGCGGTGCCGCAGGGCCTCACCGTGCACCTGTCGCCGGCAGCCTGGCCATTGGCCGAGGATGGCGATGTGGCGCATTGCGTGGCGGCGGCCTGGCTGTGCGGCCAGTACACCCTCGACGAGGGCTTGCCGAAGATGCGCCAGAACGCGGCGCTGGTGGCGCTGCGCCAGCGCATCACGCTGTGCTGCGACGCGGCGCTGCAGGGCCTGACCCAGGCCGTGTTGAGCGCCGAGCATGCCGATGGCCGCCGTGAGTGGGTGCGCGTCGAGCAGTTGCTGGGCGCGCCCAACGCGCCGCTCAGCGATGCCGAACTGGCCGAGCTGTTCCGCCAGGCCGCCGATGATCTGGTGCTGCCTCAGCGCGCCGGCGAGATCCTGCGCGCCGTCTGGGGCCTGGACCGCATGGCCGACAGCGGCGGTCTGGCCCGCCTGCTGTGCCGGCCGGCCTGAGCGGCCGAGAGTCTTTCACCCCTGCCCGCCTTGCAGCCCCAAACGGCCGGCGCGTCGTGGCAAATGTTCGCCATCGCCCGGGCGCGGGCTCAGTCTTCCAGCAGTTCCTCGTCGAGCAAGTCCTGGTCCATGTCGAGCGCGCCGTCCATCGGCAGCAGTTCCAGGCTCGGCTGCGCGCCGCTGGACAGCTGCTGCGACAACGCGGCAGCCGCAGCGCGCAGGTCGCCCACATAGCGCCGCACCGCCTCGGCCATTGGCAGGGCCGAGGTGAAGAACACGAGCGTCAACGCCGCCACGACATTGCCGCGCTCGCACACCGGGACGGCGATCGACGAGGTCTTGCCCGGGAAGGGCGTGTGCGGGTTGCGCTCCCAGGTGGCATAGCCGCTGTCACGGATGTTGGCCACCAGGCGCGGCGTGCGGAAGATCTCCATCAGCGGCGAACGGCGCTCGTAGGCCTCCAGTCCGGCCAGCAGGCTGTGGCGCGTGGCGTCGTCGATGTTGGCCAGGAAGGCATGGCCCGAGGCGCACTCCAGCAGCGGCAGCGTGAAGCCCGGCGCGTAGTTGCTGAAGGTCAGCGAGCTCATGGTGTGGGTCGAGTCGCGCACGACCATGTGCCGCCCAACATGCGTGGTGAGCGACATCGGCCAGGCGTGTTTCCGGGTCAGGTCTTCCATGTGCGGACGCGCCAGCCCCACCAGGCGGCCGTTGGCCGAGTAGCCGGCTGCCAGCGATTGCACCAGCGCGGTGACGCGGTAGCGCTTGCTGGCGGGTTCACACACCACCAGGCCTTCGTGCATCAGCGTCTTGATGATGCGGAAGGTTGTGGGGTACGGCAGGTCGACTGCCTTGGATATCTCCATCAAGGTCAGCCATTCACCCTGGTTGATGGCGCGCAGCACCGCAATGCTGCGGCTGACGGAACGGATGGGGCAGGCTCTTTCCATGATGGACACCTCTTGGGACAAGCACGAACTGGCACAGACCACGTGCCGTGCATTTGATGTGGAACACAGTGGCGCAATGTCTTAGCAATCGACTGGCCACAGGGGCAGTCAAAACCCTGACCTGAATCAAGTGCCCGCATGGCGGGCGGGTTCTGTGCGGGGCCGCGCCTGCAGGCCGGAAGCAGGCGCCGAACCACTTGACAGGCGCAGCGGAAATGTCTCTTGCTGTGCCTTCACAAGGCCGCTGTCTGACGCTTGACGGCCGCCCTGCCCCGCGCGCCCGGCGCAGCCTGGTGTCAGGCGCACCAGCATGGCTGGATCGGTTGCACCAGGCCGGTGCCGGCCGCGGGCCGACGGCCGGGTCGGGCCCGCCGGTGGTGCGCAGGCAGCGCCCAACGATCGACTGATGAACACCCTGCCGCGCCGCGCCGCGCCGCGCCGCGCGCGAACATGCGCGCCCATGCAACAACCCGAGCCATGGCCTGGCCGCCGCCTGGAGCGCCACGGCGGCCGCGCAAGATCCCGACGCCCGCGCCGGATGCATCGAGGCCCAGCTCGGCGATGACGAGCGCCTGGGTCTGCTGATGGGCATCCGCACCGTGCCCGGCGCTGGCCGCACGCCTGGGGCGTGGGTGGCGTGGGTGGCGCTGGAAGCGCGCGCGTGGCCTCAATACTTTGCCGGGCGGTGGCATGAACCTGGTACGCGACCCGCGCAACGGCCGCAAGGTCGAGCACCTGGGTGAGGACCTCCTGCTGGCCGGCGTGCTGGCGGGCCACGCCATCCGCGGCAGCCAGG
>CAYPDO010000060.1:0-2228 GCA_964409495.1 uncultured Bordetella sp. | reverse complement strand
GAGGACCTCCTGCTGGCCGGCGTGCTGGCGGGCCACGCCATCCGCGGCAGCCAGGCGCGGGGCACGGTGCCCACGATCCAGCGCTTCACGTTGAACGCCCAGCCAGGCCTTGCGCTTGCACGTCGAGGTGCGCAATGCGGGCGCGCGCGAGGGCAGCGATGTGCCCCAGGCCAACCGGGTGGCGCGCACCGGCCGGTCGCTGCCGAGCCTGGTCGGCTTGCGCGACGGGGGCTGGCACAGGCCGTCCGACCGCTGCGCGTTCGGCATCGGCCACCGCGACAGCGCGCTGGGCCTGCGGGTCAGCGTTGCGCTGCCGCAGCGCCGTTGGCGCCCGTGAAGCCGGGCCGTAGCCGTGCTGCGGACACGGGCCACGCGCTGCTCGCCGCGGCGCCGCCGGCTGACGACACTGCCGCACATGGGCCGCACACGCCCTGCCCACAACCGCTGAACCGACCATGGCTGTCCTGAACTTCCTGTCCGTCCCGCAACTGCACATGGCGCGTGGCGCCCAGCACCGCCTGGGCGATATCCTGCGCCAGCGCTTCGGCACGCGGCGCGTGATGCTGGTCACCGATGCCTTTCTCAGCCGCAGCGGCCTGCTCGCCCCGGCCCTGGACAGCCTGGCCCGCGCCGGCTTCGAGACCCTGGTGTTCGACGAGGTCGTGGCCGACCCGCCGGAGGCCGTGGTGCTGGACGCGGCGGCGCGCGCGCGCCGCGCTGACGTGGAACTGGTGCTGGGCCTGGGCGGCGGCTCGTCGATGGACGTGGCCAAGCTGGTGGCCGTGCTGGCGCGCAGCCCGCAGCCACTGGCCCAGCTCTACGGCGTCGACCAGGTGCAGGGCGAACGCCTGGCGCTGGTGCAGATGCCGACCACCGCCGGCACCGGATCCGAGGTCACGCCGATCGCCATCCTGACGCTGGGCGAGGATGCCAAGAAGGGCATCGTCGACCGGCGCCTGATGGCCGACCTGGCCGTGCTCGATGCCACGCTGACCACCGGCCTGCCCGCCGCCGTGACCGCCGCCACCGGCATCGACGCGATGGTGCATGCCATCGAGGCCTTCACCTCGGCACGGCTGAAGAACCCGTTGTCGGACATGCTGGCCTGCCAGGCGCTGCGGCTGCTGGCCGGGAACCTGGCGGCAGCCTGCCGGCAGGGCGACGATCTGGACGCCCGCGAGGCCATGCTGCTGGGCGCCCTGCTGGCCGGCCAGGCCTTCGCCAATGCGCCGGTCGGCGCGGTGCATGCGCTGGCCTACCCGCTGGGCGCGCGCTTCCACATCCCGCATGGCCTGAGCAATGCCCTGGTGCTGGGCCCGGTGCTGCGCTTCAACGCCGAGACCTCGGCCGCGGCCTACGCGCCGCTGGCCGAGGTGCTGGCCCCCGAGGCCGCTGGCGGCACCGAGGCACAGCGCTGCAGCGCCGTGCTGCAGGCGCTGCAGCACGGCGTGGCCCAGACCGGCCTGCCCCTGCGCCTGCGCGACCACGGCGTGGCGCCGGACGACCTGCCGCTGCTGGCCGCCGACGCCATGCAGCAGACGCGGCTGCTGGTCAACAACCCCCGCCCGCTGGACGAAGCCGCGGCCCTGGCCCTGTACCGCCAGGCCTGGTGACGTCGCCGCACCCACGTTCTTCCATCTCCTGATGAGCATTGCCGTGAACATGACCCTGGGCCCGCAGCGGCCGCGACGACACCCGATCGGCCTGTTGGTGGTGGCCGGCCTGCACCTGATGCTGGGCTGGGCCCTGATGAACGGGCTGGCACGCAAGGTGGTGGAGGTGATCAAGGCGCCGATCGAGACGCGGATCATCGACGAGGTGCCGCCGCCGCCACCACCGCCACCGGAGAACCTGCCGCCGCCGCCGAAGCTGGCGACGCCGCCCCCGCCCTCGTTCGTGCCACCGCCCGAGGTGCAGGTGGCCACGCCGCAGCAGGCCCCGGCCATCACCGTCACGCGCGATGCGCCGCCGCCGGCACTCGTGACGGTGGCGCCAGCCCCCCCGCCCGTCGCCGCGCCACCCGCGCCGCCCGCCCCGCCCGCGCCGCCGAAGGCGCGCGCCGCCGCAGCCCGCGTGGACGTGACCCGGTGCGTGAACTACGACGACTACCCCGCCGCCGCGCTGCGCGCCGAGGCCTCGGGCACGACGCGCCTGCGCCTGTCGGTCGATGCCTCGGGCGTGGTCACCAAGGCCGATGTGATCACGTCCGCCGGGCCGACGCGTGAGCA
>CAYPDO010000059.1:0-13375 GCA_964409495.1 uncultured Bordetella sp. | reverse complement strand
CGCCTACCAGACCCTGCTGGACGCCTGGAAGGCCGGCAAGGTGCGCTGAGCGTCGACCCCCAGCCGCGCTGCGGCCCGCCCCCGCGGGGCTGGGCCCGGCCGCCTGGGGACGGCCCGCGCCAGAATCTGGCCGCCGCCGCGCGCATGGTGCGCCGGCGGCTTTTTTATGCGTGCGCCGCGCTGTCCACGCGCACCGGCCGGCCTTCGTTGTCGATCGTCGGGTCGGTGGTGCGGCGGCGGCCCAGCGCGTCCAGCACCGCCACGCGGTAGCCGTAGCGGCGCGGGTGGCGGTTGGCGTTGCGGTCGTGCAGCGTCACGGTCTGCGCATCCACCCACACCGGCGCATGCGGAAACTGGCTCTTGTGCCCGCCCTCGATGACGATGGCGCCCAGGGTTGGAAAGCTGTAGCCCAGGGTCTGCAGCTTGAACTCGAGCGTGTGCGGGCCGTCGCTGACGGCAAGCACGTCGGGACTCACCATCACCTGGCCATCAACGACGCTGACGGTCACGGTGAGGATGCGGGCGGGCGTGTGGGGCATGGCATGCGGGGGGCTCAGGGGGCGGCAGCAAGGCGCCGGCGCAGATCGGCGCACATCGGGTGCCGGAAGGCCGATGCCTCGACGCTATCGGCCAGGGCCTGGGCCGGCTGAAGCTGCCCCAGCGCCTGCAAGGCCATCGCCCGCACGCAAATCGCCCGAAAGTCACGCTGCGGCACGGCCTTGTCCAGGCGCGTGGCGGCGGCCTGCCAGTGCGGCAGGGCCTGCGCGTGCTGCGCGCGGGCGGCCAGGTGGTCGCCCAGGCGCAGCGCCAGCTCGGCCACCGCCCGCTGCTGCACCGCGTCCAGCCGCACGCCGCCGGCCTCGCGCTGGTGCAGCTGCGCCAGAAAGCCGGCCAGCGCATCGGCCGTGGCCAGGCCCAGCGGCAGGGCCTGACGCAGGTAGCTGCCCTGCAGGTCCACCTGCCAGTACAGCTTGCTGCTGCCGGCCTGCAGCAGGCGGTCCAGCCCCGGGCGGGCCAGCGCCAGCTCGGCGCGCGCCGTGGCGGCATCGGCGCGGGCCTGCGCCAGCTCGGCAAGATCCAGCCGCACCAGCACCAGCTGGGCCAGCCAGTCGAGGTTGGCGCCGTCCAGCGCCACCAGTGCCTGGCTGCCCTGCAGCGCCCGGGCCAGCGCGCTGGCGGCGGCGTCATGGCCGCGCGCGCCGTCCAGCAGGGCCAGCACGCCCAGTTCGCGCCAGGCGAGTGCCAGCTGCAGCTGCACGCGGGCCTCGCGCTCGCCACCGGGCAGGCGTTGCAGGGCGGCCATCTTGCCGGCCAGCGCGGCGCGCGCCGCGACATGCTCGCCCAGCATCTGGTGCGCCTGGGCCAGCCAGCCCAGCGCATTGGCCAGATCGCGGCCCGAGGCCGGATGCCGGGCGGCATCGGCCTCGAACACCGCGCGCGCCTGCCCGAACGCCGCCAGCGCCTCGCGCGGGCGGCCGGCCTCCAGCTGCACGATGCCCAGGTTGGCGTGGGCATGGCCGCGTTCAAGCTGCCATTCGCGCCGGCCGGGGTCCAGCGCCACCAGCTGCCCGGCCAGTGCCAGGTAGTGGCGGAACTGCGCCTCGGTGTCGGCCAGCTGGCCGCGGCGCCGCGCGATGTAGCCCAGCCAGTACACGCTCTGGGCATGGTCGAAGATGCGCTGGCCGTCGCGTGGTGTGCGAGCCAGCAGCTGCGCCGTGGCGCGTGCGGCCTCGGCAAAGCCTTGCGCCGCGTCGTCGAGCTGGCCGCGCTTCTCGGCCAGCTCGCCGATCAGGTGCAGTGCGCGGGCGCGGCGGCCCAGCGCGTCGGCGTCCAGGCGCGCGGCCGGCTCGGCGGCATAGTGCGCCAGCACGCGTGCGCCCACCGCATCCAGCACATCGAGCCGGCCCACCGGCTGCAGCTTGCGCCGCAGGTCGCCCAGCATGAACTCGACCAGGCCCTCGGCCTGGTCACGCTGGCGGCGCGCCTCGCGGCCCTCCAGCAGCGCATTGCCGATGGCCGCGGCCAGCACCAGCGTGGCGGCGCCGGTGGCCGCCACGGCCAGGCGGTGGCGGCGCACGAAGCGGCCGGCCAGGTACAGCCGGCTGTCAGGGCGGGCGCTGATCGGCGCATGGGCCAGCCAGCGCCGCAGGTCGTCGGCCAGCGCCGCGGCATTGGCGTAGCGCTCGGCCGGCGCCTTTTTCAGCGCTTGCGCGACGATGGTGTCCAGGTCGCCGCGCAGCGCGCGGGCGCGGCGCCGCGCATCGGGCCCGGCCTGCGCGCGCACGGCCTGCGACAGGCGCGGCGGCTGCACCTCGAGCACGGTGCGCAGCCGCTCCAGCGGTGTGGCGTCGCGCGCCGTGGTCGGGTGGCCGCCGCCCAGCAGCCCGTACAGCAGCACGCCCAGCGCATACACATCGGTGGCGGTGGTCACCTCGCCACCCTGCAGCTGCTCGGGCGCCGCGCAGTGCGGGGTGTAGGCGCTGCCGGCGCGCTGGGTCAGATCGCTGGCGGGCTGCGGGCCAGCCGCGCCGTCCAGGAGTTTGGCGATGCCGAAGTCGAGCAGCAGCGCGCGGCCTTCGGGCGTGACCAGGATGTTCGAGGGCTTCAGGTCGCGGTGCAGGATCAGCCGGTGGTGGGCATGGGCCACGGCATCGACCACATCCAGCAGCAGGCGCACGCGCGCGCGCACGTCGAGCTGCCGCGCCTCGCACCATTGGTCGATCGGCAGGCCGGCCACATGCTCCAGCACCAGGTAGGGCAGGGTGCCATCGCGTGCCACGCCGGCATCGAGCAGGCGGGCGATGTGCGGATGCGCCAGCCGCGCCAGGATCGCGCCTTCGCGCGCAAAGCGCTCGGCCTGGCCTGGCGCCGGGCCGCCGCCCAGGCCCAGCAACTCGGCGCGCAGGAACTTGATCGCCACCTGGCCCTCGTAGCGCCCGTCGCTGCGCCGCGCCAGCCACACGCTGCCCATGCCGCCCTCGCCCAGCAGGCGCTCCAGCGTGTAGGGGCCTACCGCCTCACCCGCCGCCGGCGCGGCCGCGCCAGCGCCCGACAAGGCCTGCAGCGCGGCCAGCCCCGGCACTGCCGGTGCGCCCAGGAAGCCGGCCTGGCTGAGCGCGGCGTCGCGCTGCAGCAGCTCGGCCAGCTGCGCGGCCAGCGCCGCGTCCTCGGGCTGCAGCGCGGCCAGGCGGGCGCGGCGCGCGGCCTCGTCCAGATCCAGCAGCTCGTCGAGCAGCGGGCTCAGGCGCGTCCAGTCGGCGGGGCGGCTCACTTCAGGGCCAAGGACAGCAGCAGCCGCGCCTTCTGCCAGTCGCGCTGCACGGTGCGCTCGGTGACGGCCAGCGCCTCGGCGATCTCGGCATCGGCGAGGCCACCGAAGTAGCGCATCTGCACCACGGCGGCCAGGCGGGCATCGGTGGCCGCCAGTTCGGCCATGGCCTCATGCACGCGCAGGATCTCGTCGGCCGGCGCGCTGGTGCCGTGCAGGATCGCGGTGTCCAGCGTGACGTGCTCGGCGCCGCCGCCACGGCGCTGGGCCTGCCGGGCGCGCACCCAGTCCACCACCACGCTGTGCATGGCCTGGGCGGCATAGGCAAAGAAGTGGCGGCGGTCGGCAAAGTGCAGGCCCTGTGCCTGCTGCCAGCGCAGATAGCCTTCGTGCACCAGCGCCGTGGTGTCGAGCAGCGTGATCCCGCCTGAACGCCGCAGCCGGGCGCGGGCCAGCTGCTGCAGCTCGCGGTACAGCAGCTGCACCACCTGGTGGGCGGCCTGTGCGTCGCCGGCACCCGCGGCCTGCAGCAGCTGGGTGATGGCCGGCGCCACGGGCGCAGGTGGGGCGGGCGGATGCACATGCGCCGGCTCGGCCGGGGGCGGGGTACGGCTGCAGGCTGACATCGGTGCGCAGTGTCACATGGGCGGCGGACGATTTTTTTGCAGCGCCATGTCGGGTTGGCGCTGCGATTTGCGTTTGGACTGGGCAGCACCGTCTTGCCGCCACCGCCCCGATGAACCCACCACCCCTGCATGCCTGCGCCCTTGGGCCCGACCCGGCCGGCAAACCGGACGAGGCCCAGCCGTCCGCGGCGTTGATGGGTCTGCGCCCGCCGCCACCGCCGGTGATGGTGTGCGCCGACATGGCCGCTGCCGTCACGGCGCTGGAAGCCCAGCTCGGCCGCTGCCGGCGCCAGGCGCGGCGCGCCACCGTGCTGTGGGTGCAGGCCGTGGTGGACGCCGGCGACGCGCTGCCCGATCGGCTGCAGGCCATGGGCCAGCGCCTGCGCCACCGCGTGCGGGCCAGCGATGGTGTGCTGCAGGTGGCGGCGCAGGGTTTCGTGGTGCTGCTGGCCGATGCCGACGCGGCGGCCGCCGCCGGCGTGAGCGCGCGCCTGCGCGCCGTGCTGCAGGGGCCTTACCGCGGCGCGGGCGGCCGCGGCACGGCGCTGCAGCCACTGCGCCTGGGCATGGCGGTGCACGGCGGCGATGGCCACAGTGCCCAGGCCCTGCTGCTGCTGGCCACGCTGCGCAGCGCCACACCCGGCTGAGCGCGCGGGCCGGCTGCGGCCGCCGCGGGTCCAGGGCGGTCGCGGCGTGCGACGCTTTTGTGTCAGCACCGTGGGCATCCCCTGAATCGGCGGGCGGCCGCGCGGTGCGGGCCGCGGCGTGAGCCGAACGGGCCCCGCGGCCGGGGCGGCACCTGCGCGGTTTGTCACTGCTCCGGCACACCATGAGCCCTCGAAGTTCCGCCTGCGGCCCCGGCTGTCTGCGCGGGGCGCGCCCAGTTTTCCGCAGGAGCAGACCATGTTTCGTACGACCGTGTCCCTGGCGGCCCTGGCCGCGCTGATGGGTGCCGTGGCACCGGCTGCCGCGCAGACCAGCGTGCGCTTTGCCACCTTCAACGCCTCGCTCAACCGCGACGCCTCGGGCCAGCTGCTCAGCGACCTGGCCAACCCGCTGGCCAGCGGCGTGAGCGGCAGCGTGGCCAACCGCATCCAGCAGGCCCACAACGTGGCCGAGATCCTGCAGCGCGTGAACGCCGACGTGCTGCTGGTCAACGAGTTCGACTTCGACCGCAACGGCCTGCCCACCGCCGACAGCAGCGCCTCGGCGCTGGGCTACAGCAGCCAGGCGGCCCGGCTGTTCCAGGACAACTTCCTGGCCGCTAGCCATGGCAACGCGGTGCGCGGCAGCACCCAGGCGCTGAACTACGCCTACCGCTACACGCCCAACACCAACACCGGCGTGGCCTCGGGCTTCGACCTCAACAACAACGGCGCGATCAGCGGCGGCGACGATGCCTGGGGCTTCGGCAACTACGCCGGCCAGTACGGCTTCACGATCTACAGCAAGTACGAGATCGTGGGCGTGCGCAGCTTCCAGAACTTCAAGTGGAAGGACATGCCCGGCAACCTGCTCACCAACGACCCGGTGGCCGGCGCCAACAACCTGGCCAACTTCTACAGCGCCGACGAGATCGCCCAGCTGCGCCTGTCGTCGAAGAACCATGTGGACGTGACCGTGCGCATCCACGGCCAGGACGTGCACTTCCTCACCGCCCACCCGACGCCGCCCACCTTCGACGGCGCCGAAGACCGCAACGGCAAGCGCAACCACGACGAGATCCGCCTGTGGGCCGACTACATCGCCGGCGCCAGCTACCTGTACGACGACCAGGGCGGCACCGGTGGCCTGGCCGCGGGCGCCAAGTTCGTGATCGCCGGCGACTACAACGCCGATCCGCTGGATGGCGACAGCTTCAAGGGCCTGGTCAACGGCACGGCCTACAACGCCATCGGCCAGCTGCTGAACAACGGCCTGGTGAACACCTCGCTGACCCCGGCCTCGGCCGGCGGCACCCAGGCCGCCACCGACCCGCACAACAACGGCAACGCCAACCAGGGCCATGCCGGTGATCCGCAGTTCGACACCGCCGACTTCAGCGACAGCGCGCCCGGCAACCTGCGGGTCGACTATGTGCTGCCCTCGGCCAACCTGGCGATGACCGGCGCCGGCGTCTTCTGGCCCACCGATGGCGACCAGACCGACACCAACAACACCGGTGCGCTGTTCGACCTGGTGGGCACCTTCCGCAACCCCAACCTCTACGCCAACCTGCCCAGCTCAGACCACCGCGCCGTGTGGGTGGACGTGAGCGTGGTGCCCGAGCCCGGCAGCTGGGCGCTGATGGGCGCCGGCCTGGCCCTGCTGGCCGCCGCGGCCCGCCGCCGCGCCGCGCGCTGAGCGCTGAGCGCGCCGCCCCTGCCCACCAGCGCCCAGCGCCCAGCCCCCGAGGAGCCCTCAGCATGATCCGCACCGCCCTGTCCGTCGCCCTGGCCGCTGCTGCCCTGGGCAGCGCCACCACCGCCCAGGCCGCCCCCTGGAACACGCTGAACGGTGCCGCGCCCATCGTCATCGGCCACCGCGGCGCCTCGGGCTACCGGCCCGAGCACACGCTGGCCGCCTATGACCTGGCCATCCGCCAGGGCGCCAACTACATCGAGCCCGACCTGGTGATGACCCTGGATGGCGAGCTGCTGGCGCGCCACGAGCCGATGCTGGCCCGCGTGAACCTCAACAGCGACGGCACGATCAAGTACGTCAACGGCGTGCCCGATCTCAACCGCACCGACACCAGCACCAACGTCTGGCAGCTGCCGCAGTACGCCGACCGGCTGAAGGTGAAGACGCTCGACGGCGTGCAGGTGGCGGGCTGGTGGGTGGAGGATTTCACCGCCGCCGAGATCCGTGCCGACGTGTTTGCGCAGGAGCGCCTGCGTGACCTGCGCACCGCCAGCAACGCCTACAACGACCAGTACCGCATCCCCACGCTGCAGGAGGTGATCGATCTGGCCAAGACGCGCTCGGCCGAGCTGGGCCGCACCATCGGCATCTACCCCGAGACCAAGCACCCCAGCTACTTCCTGGCGCACACCACGGCCCACGGCCTGCAGCGCATGGAGGACAAGCTGGTGTCCATCCTGCACGCCAACTACGGCAACCTGGCCACGGCGCCGGTCTACATCCAGTCCTTCGAGGTTGGCAACCTGCAGTACCTCAACGGCGTCACCAACCTGCGCATCGCGCAGCTGCTCAACGGCAGCGGCCGGCCGTATGACTTCACCGTCAGCGGCGACGCGCGCAGCTATGCCGACCTGGCCAGGCTCAATGCCGACGGCCTGCAGTTCATCGACGGCTATGCCGACGGCGTGGGCGTCAACACCAACCTGGTGATTCCGCTGGTGGGCGGCAAGCTGGGCACGCCCACCACGCTGGTGGCCGATGCCCACAGCCTGGGCCTCGAGGTACATGGCTGGACCTTCCGCGCCGAGAACATCTTCCTGCCCAACGAGTTCGACAGCAGCGCCGACCCCGCCGCCTACGGCGACATGAAGGGCCAGATCCAGGCCTTCGTGGCGCTGGGCATGGACGGCTTCTTCACCGACCAGCCCGACCTCGGCGTGGCCGCCGTGGTGCCCGAGCCGGCCACCCATGCGCTGATGCTGTCCGGCGCGGGCGTGCTGCTGCTGGCGGCGCGCCGCCGCCGCGCCGGCTGAGCGGCCGGCCCCCACTTCATCCCCATCTACCAGTCCATCGACGAATGAGGCACACCATGGTCAAGCACCTTGTTGCGCTGGCGGCCGCCAGCCTGTTCTCCACCGGCGCCTTCGCCGCCTGCGTGCCCGGCAACGGCAGCGGCACGGTCACGCTCGGCAGCACCGCCACCAGCGTGCCCGACCGCGTGCTGGCCGACTGCAGCACCGTGGACGGCCGCATCGCCGACGAGCAGCCCTGGGGCAGCCAGGCGGCCTTTCTGGCCCATGTGTCCAGCGTGACGCTGGCGCTGCAGCAGCAGGGCGCGCTGAGCGCCGCCGAGCGGGCCCGCCTGCTGCTGGCCGCGCGCAGCAGCAACATCGGCGCGCAGCTGACCGTCAAGCTGATCTCGATCAACGACTTCCACGGCTACATCAAGCCCTTCGAAGGCAGCAGCAGCAACCCCGGCGTGACCCGCCTGGCCACGCGCATCAAGGCGCTGAAGGCGGCCAACCCGCTGCACGCGGTGGTCTCGGCCGGCGACCTGATCGGCGCCAGCCCGCTGACCTCGGCGCTGTTCAAGGACGAGCCCACGATCGAGGCCATGAACCGCATCGGCATCGACTTCAACGCCGTGGGCAACCACGAGTTCGACGAGGGCCGTGCCGAGCTGCTGCGCATGAAGAACGGCGGCAACCATCCCACCGATCCGTACTCGGGCCTGGGCCTGGCGGTGGACAAGCGCGCCGACGGCCAGTTTGCCGGGGCCAGGTTCGACTTCCTGGCGGCCAACGTCACCGACGCAGCCACCGGCAAGACCCTGTTCCCGGCCTATGGCGTGAAGGACTTCCTGGGCAACAAGCTGGCCTTCATCGGCATGACGCTGGAAGGCACGCCCAGCATCGTGTCGCCGGCCGGCGTGGCCGGCCTGCGCTTCGGCGACGAGGCCGACACCGTGAATGCGCTGATTCCCAAGCTCGAGGCCGAGGGCATCAAGGGCATCGTGGTGCTGATCCATGAAGGCGGCTCGGCGGTCAACGGCACCAGCGGCTGCCCCAGCATCTCGGGCTCGATCGTCGACATCGTCAACCGCCTCGACCCGCGTGTCGACCTGGTGATCTCGGGCCACACCCACCAGGCCTACAACTGCATGATCGCCAAGCGCGACGGCAGCCTGGTGCGCGTGACCTCGTCGGGCCAGTACGCCCGCAACCTGGGCGACATCGACGTCACCATCAACACCGCCACCAAGGACGTGGTGGGCACCACCGCCACCATCCTGAGCACCGGCACCACCACCGCCGAAGACCCGGCGCTGACCGACCTGGTGGCGCACTACAGCGCGCTGTCGGTGGGCCCGGCCTCGCGCGTGATCGGCCGCATCACCGCGGCCATCAGCCGCAGCGCCAACGCGGCCGGCGAGTCGGCCCTGGGTGACGTGATCGCCGACGCCCAGCTCGACGCCACCAACGACGCCGGCAATGGCCAGGCCGTGGCCGCCTTCATGAACCCGGGCGGCATCCGCGCCGACCTGCCGTTCAACGCCGCCACCGCCACCGCACCGGCCGGCAGCGTGACCTACGGCAATGCCTTCACCGTGCAGCCCTTCGGCAACAGCCTGGTGACCATGACCGTGACCGGCGCGCAGATCAAGACGATGCTCGAGACCCAGTTCGCCAACTGCCTGGGCCAGACCACCTTCGACCGCATCCTGCAGGTCTCGGCCGGCTTCAGCTACACCTGGAGCGCCAGCGCCGCCTGCGGCGCCAAGGTCAGCAACATCGCGATCCACGGCGTGCCGGTGGATCCGCTGGCCAGCTACCGCATCACCGTCAACAGCTTCCTGGCCGATGGCGGCGACGCCTTCACCGTGCTGACGCAGGGCACGAACCGCCTGGGCGGCGAGGTCGACACCGACGCGTTCGAGAAGTACCTGCAGGCCAACCCCAGCGGCGTGGCCCCGGGCCCGATGAACCGCTTCAGCCGCGTCAACTGACCCCCGCGCCACTGTTCCATTCCGGAGAATCCCCATGAACATCCTCAAGACCTCGATGGCCGCCGCGCTGCTGGCCCTGACGGCCGCGGGCGCCCAGGCCGCGCACCTGCAGCTGGTGGACGGCTCGGCCACCGTTTCCGGCAGCAGCCAGACGCTGCTGAGCACCACCGATGGCGAGAACCTGTCGTTTTCCGGCAGTGCCGACAACCTGAGCGGCCTGGCCGAAGTGCTGGCCTTTGGCGGCGCCGCCGACACCGGCAGCCTGCCGGTCAGCGGCCTGAACTTCGGCAACGAGTGGGTGCGCCTGGCGTCGCTGGACGCCAGTGGCGCGGTCACCGCCTTCCAGGCCACCGGCTCGTCGACGCTGAGCTTCAACGGCAACGCCGCGCTGGGCGATGTGGTGGAAGCCACCAGCACCGGCCTGACGGCCGACCTGCTGGTGGCCTCGGACGGCGAGGCCGCCGGCACCGCCGTCACCGTGCGCCTGCAGCTCAGTGCCGAATCGCTGTTCGCCAGCAGCGTGGCCGGTGCCGAGGACACGCCTACCTTCAACCTGCTGGTGCTGGATGGCGCGTTCAACACGCTGGCCAGCTACAACGGCGTGGCGCTCAACGGCAGCGATGCGCTGGATGTCAGCTTCGGCAGCGCCGTCGGCCAGACGCTGTCGTTCTCGCTGAGCTACGCCAACACCCTGAGCGTCGGCAATGTCGCGCTGAGCGGCCTGAACACCGTGGAATCGTCGGCCCTGCTCGACGGCACGCTGACTGTCACCGCCGTGCCCGAGCCGCAGAGCGTGGCCCTGCTGCTGGCCGGCCTGGCCGTGGTGGCCGGCGCCGCCCGCCGCCGCCGCTGATCGCGCCGCCCGACACCCATCCACCCCGAGGAGTGCAGACCATGCGCAACCCCCCCATCCTGCGTGCGGCCCTGGCCGCAGCCATGCTGGCGCTGGGCGCCCAGGCCCATGCCGCCGGCGAATATGTGCGCGCCGGCGTCTCGTTCGCGCTGCTGGGCGATGTGCCCTACGGCGCCAGCGAAGAGCCCAAGTTCGACCGCGTGATCACCGACATCAACGCCTCGCGCAATGTGCGCTTCGTGCTGCACACCGGCGACGTGAAGCAGGGCAGCGAGCGCTGCGACGATGCCGTGTTCATCAAGCGATTCAACCAGTACCAGAAGTTCGACGACGCGTTCATCGTGACGCCCGGCGACAACGACTGGACCGATTGCCACCGCAGCAACAACGGCAGCTACCTGCCCACCGAGCGCCTGGCCAAGTTCCGCGAGATCTTCTACCCGCAGATCGGCCGCAGCACCGGCAAGAAGCCGATGGCCCTGCTGTCGCAGGCCGCCACGCCCGGCCATGCCGCGCACAGCGCCTACGTCGAGAACACGATGTGGCAGTTTGCCGGCGCCACCATGGCCACCGTGCATGTGGTGGGCAGCGCCAACAACCTGGCGCCGTGGAACCAGCTGGCCGGCGGCGACCGCCCGGCCGATCGCCAGGCCGAGTACGAGGCCCGCCTGGCCGCCAGCCTGGCCTGGATCGACGAGGTGTTCAACCGCGCCACCGCGGCCAACAGCGCCGGCGTGATGATCGCCATGCAGGCCAACCCCGGCCTGGAGGCGGCCGCCGGCAGCAGCGCGCGCCTGGGCTTCGACGAGGTGATCGCCAGGATCACCGCGCGCAGCATCGCCTTCGGCAAGCCGGTGCTGCTGGCGCATGGCGACAGCCACTACTTCCGCGTGGACAAGCCGCTGGTCAACGCCGGCGTGGCGCTGGAGAACTTCACCCGCGTGGAGAACTTCGGCTCGCCCAATGTGCACTGGGTGGAGGTGTTCGTCGATGCGCGCGACCCCAACGTGTTCAGCGTGGTGCCGCGCATCGTGAGCGGCAACGTCGTCGCGCGCTGACCGGCCAGGCACCGGCGCCGGGCGGCGTGTGCCGGCCCGGCGCGGCGCCGGCGCTCAGCCCGGCGCGGCCGGCGCCGCCAGTTCGGCGGCCGTCCAGTCGGCGATCTGCGCGCTCAGCAGCGGCAGCGGCAGCGCGCCCTGGTCGATCACCGCGTTGTTGAAGCGGCGCAGGTCGAATCGCGTGCCCAGCGCCTGGCGCGCCTGCGCGCGCAGCTGCAGGATGTGCAGCTGGCCCACCATGTAGGCCAGCGCCTGGCCGGGCTGCGACAGGTAGCGGTCGACCTCGGCGGTCATGAACACCGGGCTCTCGCCCACCGTGTCCACCATGTAGGCGATGGCCTGCTCGCGGCTCCAGCCCAGCGCATGCAGGCCGGTGTCGACCACCAGGCGCGCGGCGCGGAACATCTGCGCCTGCAGGAAGCCGAAGCGGTCTTGCGGCGTGGCGTAGAAGCCCACCTCGTCCATCAGCCGCTCGGCATACAGGGCCCAGCCCTCGCCAAAGGCGGTGTAGCCGCCCTGGCGGCGAAACGCGGGCAGGCCGCTCAGCTCGCGCGCACGGGCCGTCTGCAGGTGATGGCCGGGCACGGTTTCATGCGCCACCAGCGTGGGCAGGGCCCAGCGCGGGCGGCGCCCGAAGGCCAGCACATTGGCGTTGTACCAGCCCGGCGCGCTGCCATCGGCCGGCGGGCCGCTGTAGTTGTCGGCCGCGCCGGGGCCCAGGTGGGCCGGCATCGCGCGGATGCCGTAGGGCGTGCGTGGCAGCTGGGCAAACAGCCGCGGCATCTCGGGATCGAGCCGCTTGGCCATCGCGCGGTAGGCCTCGAGCATGGCCTCGGCGCTGGGGTGGTAGTGCTCGGGCCGGTGCAGCGCGGCCAGCGCCTCGGCAAAGCTACCGTTCAGGCCCATGGCGGCCATCACCGGCTTGAACTCGGCCTGCAGGCGCGCCACCTCGGCCAGGCCCATGTCGTGGATCTGGCGTGGCGTGAGCGCGGTGGTGGTGGACTGGCGCGCCAGCTCGGCATACAGCGCCGCGCCGCCGGGCCGCTGGCCCAGGCCGCCGCCGGCCGGCGCGGCCGGCAGGTAGTGCTCGGCCACGAAGGCGCGCAGCCGGCGCATGGCCGGCAGCACATGCGCGGTGATGGCGGCCTCGCCGGCGGCCTGGAAGGCCTGGCGCTCGGCCTCGGGCAGCACCGGCGTGCGGCGGTTGAAGGGCTCGAAGAACGGGCCCTGGCGCGGGGCGGCGGCCAGCTGGCTGTCCAGCTGGGCCAGCACGCGCGCCAGCACCGGCTGCGCCGACACCCAGCCCAGCGCGATGCCACGCGCCAGCCGCGCCAGCTCCTGGTTCACCCGCTGGGGCCAGGCGGCCAGCCGCGCCAGCAGCTGCTGGCGCTGTGCCGGCGTATCCACCGGCATCTGCAGCAGCACGGCGGCCAGCATCTGCTGCAGGCCGAACAGCGCGCCCAGCGACAGCGTGCGCCAGCCCTCGAACGCGCCGATGCGCTGCTGCGCCTCGAGGTTGTGGATGAACATCGCGCGCGAGCTGCGGTCGGTGGCGCCCAGCGTCTCGGGCGCGATGGCGCGGGCCTCGTCGAGCCAGCGCCCGGTCTGCGCCAGGCGCGCGGCGTCGGCCGCGGGCGACACATCGGCCCAGCGGTCGTTGAAGCGGTGATCGCCGCGGTAGGTGGCCCATTCGGGCGCCTGGCGCGCGGTGTCGTCCCAGTGGCGTGCAAACAGCGCGTGCAGCGCCTGGGCGGCGGGGCTGGCGGGGGCGGCGTCGGCTGCGGGGGCCGCGGTCTGCGCCTGCGCCGTGCCGGGGCCCAGTACCGGCAGCGTGGCCAGCACCAGCCCGTCGGCCAGCCAGTGTCGTCGGGTGATCGTCATGGCTGCCAATGCTAGGCCTGGCCGCCCGTGCCCGGGCTGCCCGCGCCGGGGCCATGGGTG
>CAYPDO010000058.1:11204-13456 GCA_964409495.1 uncultured Bordetella sp. | reverse complement strand
AAGGCCTCGCGCCCGGCCTCGCCGCCGCGCAGCGTGGGCGGCAGCGACCATACGCCATGCGGGTGATCGTGCGTGTCGCGCGGGTTGGCGTTGAGCTCGCTGCGCGCCTCGAGCTGGAAGCCGGCGGCCTGCACGCGCTCGATCACCAGCGCCTCGGTGAGGTAGCCGGTCTTGATCTGCTGCGCCAGCGGCGTGCCCGGCGTGGCGCGGTGGTCCACCACGCCCAGCACGCCGCCCGGGCGCAGCAGGGCGAGGCTGGCGCGCAGCAGGTCGTCGAGCACCTTGTCCTCGATCCAGTTGTGCACGTTGCGGAAGGTGAGCACCTGGTCGACGCTGCCCGGCGCCAGCGGCAGATCGCTGAAGCGTGGCCCGGTGGGCAGGGTGCCGACGAGCACACGGTCGTAGAGCTCGGGGTTCTTCGCCAGCTTGGCCTCGAAGCTGGCGCGGCCGCGGCGGCGGTACTCAGTGGCGTCGTCGCGGGCATAGTGGGCCACGGCCAGGCGGCCACGCTCGCGCAGCCAGGGCGCCAGGATCTCGGTGTACCAGCCGCCGCCGGGCGCCAGCTCGAGCACCGTGTGCGTGGCCTGCACGCCGAAGAACTGCAGCGTCTGCGCCGGGCGGCGCGCCAGGTCGCGCGCGCGGTTGGCGGCGCTGCGCTGCGGGCCGGCCAGCGCGGCGGCCAGCGCGGCATCGGCCGGGATTTCGCCGGCGGGCTGGGCGCGGGCCGGGCCGACAGCCGATGCGGCCAGTGCGGCGCCGAGATAGGCCCCCAGCTGGGCCAGATGGGTGCGGCGGCGGATCGGCATCGACGGCATGGTGGGCTCCCGGACAGGGCGTGGTGGGTGATGGCCCCCCGAATGATGGCCGAGCCTGGTGTTCGGTGTCGGCGCTCTGGCAACATCGGGACACAAAAACGGGCGCCCCGGCCCCAACGACCTGACACCCCAGCCCATGACCGACCTACTCGCCGCCTACCGCCACAGCAGCCGCAACCAGGCCGAGATCGAGGCCAGCAAGCTGTGCGGCTGCTTCAACTGCATCCAGACCTTCCCGCCCGAGGAGATCATCGCCTGGGGCGGGCTGGACGCCGCCAGCTTCGACGACCCCGATGCGCTGGCCGCGCTGAACGGCACGGCCCTGTGCCCGCGCTGCGGCGGTGAGACGGTGATCGGCGACCAGTCGGGCTTTGCCATCGACCTGGAATTCCTGCGCGAGATGAACGAGGCCTGGTGCCAGCGCACCATCATCCGGCCGAAGAAGCCCAACCCCTGAGCGACTGGCGCGGTCAGCGCCGTGGCTTCGGCCGCAGGCCCGGCAGCCGGCGTGTGGTGTCGGCGGCGTGCCCCAGCATGGCGCCGGTGCGTGGCGCAGCGTCGCGCAGCAGCGGGGCGATCAGCGCGGCCTCGGGCAGGTTGGGCCAGTAGCGCTGCGGCATCTCGCGCCGCATCATGGCCGGGTTGGCGCGCGCCGGGTTGAAGGTGCTGCGGTAGTAGGCCAGCCACAGCGCCTCGCCGGCATCGGCCGGCGGCGCGTCGTCACGCCGGGCCGGCGGGCCGAACTGCAGCGCGCTGCGCTGGCCGGGTGTTGACGGGGTCCATTGCACACTGCCCAGCGGCGTGAGGATGGCCCAGCGCATCGCGGCAAAGCGCCGCTGGAAAAACGGCGCCGCGGCACGCACCACCGGGTGCGCGGGCTCGAACCACGCCACATGGCGGATCGCCGCGTTGCCGCCGCTCCAGCCATCGCCGCCGTTGGCTGCATTGGCTGCTTCCGCGGCATCGGCCACCGGCCGGAAGCGCACGAAGGCATGCATCTTGTGGATCTCGCGGCCCACCTCGCGCGCCATGCGCTCGAGCTTCAGCCGCTCGGGGTGCAGGCGGTCGTGCCAGGCCGCGGGCTGGGCGCGCAGGTGCGCGGCGTAGCGGTGGGCCAGCGCAAAGCGGCCGCCGTCGGCATGCAGCAGGGCCTGGCGCAGCAGAGCCTGCGCCGCGTCGCCCAGGCCCAGCGCGGGCGCCGGGCCGGCGCCGGGCTGGGCGTTGGCCTGCACGCCGGCGGGGGCGTCGTTTCCGGGCATGCCATCGTCGAACAGGCTGCCGTTGACGCCGCGGTCGCTCAGCGCGTCGTCGAACAAGCCGGCCTGGCGCGGCGTGCCGTCGTCCCAGCACACGGCCTCGGGAGGCACGTGCTGTGCCAGCAGGCGGGCCAGCGCGCCGAGTGCGGCGTCCACGTCGTCGGGTGCGGGCAGGCGGATG
>CAYPDO010000058.1:5507-11104 GCA_964409495.1 uncultured Bordetella sp. | reverse complement strand
GCGCGGCGTGCGCGCCAGCCAGCGCTGCAGCGTCTGCGCATCGGGCCGGTGATCGGGCAGGCGCACGAAGCACAGCACGCGGGCGGCCTCGGTGCCCAGGCGGGCCACGTCGGCCTGCCGCAGCGTGCGCACCCGGCGCGCGGCGAGCAGGCGCTCGACCGAGGTGGTGCCCAGGCCCGGCACGCGCAGCAGGGTTTCGCGCGGCGCGCGGTTCAGGTCGACCGGAAAGGCCTCGGGATGGGCCAGCGCCCAGGCCAGCTTGGGGTCCATGGCCAGCGACAGCATGCCGCCGGGCGTGACCAGCTCATGCTCCTCGAAGCCGTAGAAGCGCATCAGCCAGTCGGCCTGGTACAGCCGGTGCTCGCGCATCAGCGGCGCGGCCTGCGCGGGCAGGCGCGGGCTGGCATGCGGGATGGGGCTGAAGGCCGAGTAGTACACGCGCTTCAGCTTGTGGCGGCGGTACAGCGCCACGCTGGTCTTGAGGATGCTGCGGTCGTCGCTGGCATCGGCGCCCACCACCATCTGCGTGCTCTGGCCGGCCGGGGCGAAGCGCGGCGGCCGCGGCACGCGGGGCGTGGCGCCGGTCATCGCGCGTGGCTTCAGGGGGCTGCGGCGCAGCGTGGCCTGCTCGTCAAGCCGGGCGCTGATGCGCGCCATCGAACGCGCGATGCCGGCGGCATCTTTTTCGGGCGCCAGCGCGCGCAGCGCGTCGGCCGAGGGCAGCTCGATGTTGATGCTCAGCCGGTCAGCGTGGCGGCCGGCGCGGGCCAGCAGTTCCTCGCTGGCATCGGGAATGGTCTTGAGGTGGATGTAGCCGCGGAAATGGTGGTCTTCACGCAGGCTGCGCGCCACCTCCACCAGCTGCTCCATGGTGTGGTCGGGCGAGCGCACGATGCCCGAGCTGAGGAACAGGCCCTCGATCAGGTTGCGGCGGTAGAAATCGAGCGTCAGGGCCACCACTTCGTCGGGCGTGAAGCGGGCGCGCGGGATGTCGCTGCTGACGCGGTTGACGCAGTACAGGCAGTCGTACTGGCACCAGTTGGTGAGCAGGATCTTCAGCAGCGAGATGCAGCGGCCATCGGGCGCGTAGCTGTGGCAGATGCCCATGCCGCCGGTGGAGCCCAGGCCGCGCTGGTCGCGTGAATCGCGCCGGGGTGCGGCACTGGAGGCGCAGGAGGCGTCGTACTTGGCGGCATCGGCCAGGATCTCGATCTTGCGGTGCAGGTCGGGCATGGCTGTATTTTCATACAGTCCCGCACGGCGCCGGCCAAAGCCCCTGAGGCTGGCCGGCCCTCCGCGCCCTCGGTTCAAAGCCCGACGACAATCATTATGTTAATTATCGGGATGGTGTGACGGCGGTGGCGGTGGCGGTGCGCGTGGCCGAAGCCGGCGCCCGGGCCGGCGGCGTGGCGCCGATGTTCTGTGGCGCACAGACGGTGCCGGCCGTGCATGCTCCAGTGCCCAGGTGAACCCATCCGCCGACGCCGCGAAGCGCATTGCACCAGCCCAGCCCGAACCGCCGACGACGCTGGCCGCGGCCACCGCCGCACCCGGCCCGGCTGGCCTGACGGCGGCGGCCGCCGCCAGCCGCCTGCAGGCCGACGGCCCCAACACGCTGCCCGGCGGCCAGGCGCGTTCGCTGCTGGCCATGGCCGCGGGCATGCTGCGGGAGCCGATGTTCCTGCTGCTGCTGGCCGCGGGCGCGCTGTACCTGCTGTTTGGCGAACTGCAGGAGGGGCTCACGCTGCTGGGTTTCGTGCTCATCACGCTGGGGCTCACGCTGGCCCAGGAGGGCAAGACCGAGCGCGCCATCGAGGCGCTGCGCGACCTCGCCAGCCCGCGCGCCCTGGTCATCCGCGACGGTCAGCCGCAGCGCATTGCCGGACGCGACGTGGTGTGCGGCGACCTGCTCAAGCTCAGCGAAGGCGACCGTGTGCCGGCCGACGCGCTGTTGGTTTCGGCCGAGGGCCTGCGCGCCGACGAATCGCTGCTCACCGGCGAGGCGGTGCCGGTGAGCAAGCGCGCCGCGCTGCCGGCCGAACTGGCCGCCGGTGCCGACGCGCCGGGGCCCGCGCGCGCGGCCCCCGGCGGTGACGACCTGCCGCAGGTGCATGCCGGCACGCTGATCGTGCAGGGCCATGCGCTGGCGCGGGTGACGGCCACCGGCGCGCGCAGCGAGATCGGGCGCATCGGCACGGCGCTGGGCAGCGCGCCGCGCGAGCCCTCGCCGCTGCAGCGGCAGACCGCGCGCCTGGTGCGCCACCTGGCCTGGCTGGCGCTGGGCCTGAGCGGGGCGCTGGTGCTGGTGCACGGCCTGATCCGCGGCGACTGGCTGCAGGCCGTGCTGGCCGGCATTGCGCTGGCCATGGCCTTGCTGCCCGAGGAATACCCGGTGGTGCTGACCGTGTTTCCGGCCCTCGGCGCGCGCCGCCTGGTCGGCGAAGGCGTGCTCACCCGGCGCATCAACGCCATCGAGACGCTGGGCGCCACCACGGTGCTGTGCAGCGACAAGACCGGCACCCTCACCGGCAACCGCATGACGGTGACGCACTTGGTGGCCGGTGGCGCTGCGCTGACCGATCGGCTGGTGCTCGACCCGGTGGCCCAGGCCGCGAAGGACGCGCCGCTGCCGGAGGCCTTTCACACGCTGGTGGAGGTGGCCATCCTGGCCAGCGTGGTGGATCCGTTCGACCCGATGGAGAAGGCCTTCCACCAGCTGGGCCAGCGCTTCCTGGCCCATACCGAACACCTGCACCGCCACTGGCGCCTGGTGCACACCTATGCGCTCAGCCCGGCGCTGCGCGCCATGGCGCATGTGTGGGCAGCCGATGGCACCGACCAGCAGACGGTGGCGGCCAAGGGGGCCCCGGAGGCGGTGATGGACCTGTGCCACCTGGAGGCCGCACCGCGCGCACGCATCGCCGCCCTGGTGGACCAGCTGGCCGCCGACGGCCTGCGCGTGCTGGCGGTGGCGCGCGGCAGCTTCGTCGGCCAGGCCTGGCCAGCCAGCGAGCATGGTTTCGACTTCACGTTCCTCGGCCTGCTGGGCCTGGCCGACCCGGTGCGCCCCGAGGTGCCGGCGGCGGTGGCCGAATGCCGCGCCGCCGGCATCCGCGTGCTGATGATCACCGGCGACTACCCGGCCACCGCGCGCGCCATCGCCGCCCAGGCCGGCCTGGACGCCCGGCCCGACGCACTGCTGTCGGGCGACGAGATGGCTGCGCTGAGCGATGCGGCGCTGCGCGAGCGCATGGCCGGCGTGAGCATCTGCGCGCGCATCGCGCCCGCGCAGAAGCTGCGCATCGTGCTGGCGCTGAAGGCCCGCGGCGACATCGTGACCATGACCGGCGACGGCGTGAACGACGCGCCCGCGCTGCGCGCCGCGCATGTGGGCGTGGCCATGGGCGGCCGTGGCACCGACGTGGCGCGCGAGGCCTCGTCGCTGGTGCTGGTGGACGACAACTTCGCGGCCATCGTGCGCGCCGTGCGGGTGGGCCGGCGCATCTTCGACAACCTGCACAAGGCCATGTCCTATGTGCTGGCGGTGCATGTGCCGATCGCCGGCATGGCCATGCTGCCGGTGCTGATCGGCTGGCCCGCCCTGCTCTACCCGATGCACATCGCGCTGCTTGAGCTGATCATCGACCCGGCCTGCGCCATCGCCTTCGAGAACGAGCCGGCCGAGCCCGACCTGATGCGGCGCCCGCCGCGCGATGCCGCGGCACCGCTGTTTGCCGGCAGCGCGCTGTGGCTGGCGCTGCTGCAGGGCCTGGGCGTGCTGGCGGCGGTGCTGGCCGCCTTTGCCTGGGCCCATCCGCGCCTGCCCGAGGGCGAGGCCCGCGCGTTCGCCTTTGCCACGCTGGTGGTGGGCAATCTGGCGCTGATCCTGGCCAACCGCTCGGCCACGCAGCCGCTGTGGCGCATGCTGCGCGTGCCCAACCGCCGGCTGTGGGCGGTGGTGGGCCTGGCCCTGGGGCTGCTGCTGGCCGCGCTGTACCTGCCGTGGGCGGTGGGCGTGCTGCGCTTCGCGCCGCTGCCCGCGCACGCGCTGGCCGCCGCCGGCGCGCTGGGCCTGCTGAGCGTGGTGTGGATCGAGGCCATCAAGTGGCGCCGGCGGCAGCACCGGCCGGCCCAGGCGGCCGCACAATGACGCCGCAACGAGGACATGGCGATGAATGACGGCAAGGGCGCCCCGCAGGCTGGCGCGGGTGGCGGCGGCATCGGCTTTCTGCAGCACCCGACGCGGCACCTGTTCTTCACCGGCAAGGGCGGCGTGGGCAAGACCTCGCTGTCCACCGCGGCGGCGCTGAGCCTGGCCGATGCCGGCCGCCGCGTGCTGCTGGTGAGCACCGATGCGGCCAGCAACCTCGACGAGATGCTGGGCATCGAACTGCGCAACACGCCGGTGGCCGTGCCCGGTGCACCAGGCCTCTCGGTGCTGAACATCGACCCCGATGTGGCCGCCGAGGCCTACCGCCAGCGCGTGCTGGCGCAGATGGGCGACGGCGCCAGCGCCGAGCAGCGCGCCACCGTGCGCGAGCAGCTCTCGGGCGCCTGCACCACCGAGATCGCCGCGTTCGACGAGTTCTCCACGCTGCTGTCGCACAGCGCCGAGGGTGCCGATGCCTATGACCACATCGTGTTCGACACCGCGCCCACCGGCCACACGCTGCGCCTGCTGAGCCTGCCCGGGGCCTGGACCGGCTTTCTCGACGGCAACGACCGCGGCGCCTCGTGCCTGGGCCCGCACTCGGGGCTGAAGATGCAGGAACAGCGCTTCAAGGCCGCGCTCGAGGCCCTGGGCGATGCCGCGCAGACCACCGTGGTGCTGGTGACGCGGCCCGACAAGGGCGCCATCGCCGAGGCCGCGCACACCTCGGTGGAGTTGCAGGCGCTGGGCCTGCACAAGCAGCGCCTGGCGGTCAACGGCGTGTTCCATGCCAGCGACCCCGACGATGCGGTGGCCGGCGCCGTCGAGCAGCTCGGCCGGCAGGCGCTGGCCGAGCTGCCCGCCGTGCTGCGCGCCTTGCCGCAAGACCAGGTGCCGCTGCGTGCCTTCGACACCGTGGGCCTGGCGGCATTGCGCGCGCTGCTGGGCGGCGTGCCGGCGCCCGCCGTGCCGCCTGCCGCACCCGCGGCTGAAGCGCCCGCCTTCGATGGCCTGGACCGCCTGGCCGATGAACTGGCCAGCGCCGGGCATGGCCTGGTCATGGTGATGGGCAAGGGCGGCGTGGGCAAGACCACCATCGCCGCGGCGCTGGCGCTGGGCCTGGTGCAGCGCGGCCACAGCGTGCACCTGTCCACCACCGACCCGGCCGCGCACCTGGCGGCCACGCTGGATGGCGAAGTGCCGGGCCTGAGCGTGAGCCGCATCGACCCCAAGCGTGAGACGCAGCGCTACATCGACAAGATCATGGCTGCGCGCGCACCCAGCCTCGATGCCGCCGGCCAGGCGCTGCTGCTGGAGGATCTGCAATCGCCCTGCACCGAAGAGGTGGCGGTGTTCCATGCCTTCTCGCGCATCGTGGCCGAGGGGCGCAGCGCCTTCGTGGTGCTGGACACCGCGCCCACCGGCCACGCGATGCTGCTGATGGATG
>CAYPDO010000058.1:0-5497 GCA_964409495.1 uncultured Bordetella sp. | reverse complement strand
TGCCACCGGGGCCTACCACCGCCAGATGACGCGCGAGTTCGAAGGCCATGGCGCGGCGCGTGTCGTCACGCCGCTGATGCGGCTGCAGGATGCGAGCTACACCCGCATCGTGCTGGTCACGCTGCCCGAGGTGACGCCGGTGTCGCAGGCCGCCGCGCTGCAGCAGGACCTGCGCCGTGCCGGCATCGAACCCTATGCCTGGGTGCTGAACAAGAGCGTGCTGGCCGCCGGCACGCGCGATCCGCTGCTGGCCGCGCGCCTGGCCGGTGAGCGCCGGCAGATCGCGCGCATGACCGCTGGCCTGGCCGCGCGCCTGTTCACCCTGCCCTGGCTGGCGCAGCCGCCGATCGGGGTGGCGGCGTTGTCGCGGATGGTGACGCGCGCCAGCGCGGCGGTGGAGCGGCCCGGCGGCTGAGCGCGCTACCGGGCCAGGACGAAACCTGGGTAGGATCGCGGCCGCCGGACACTGTGGCCTTGCCGCCGGCCTCGGCCTCGGACCCTTCTTGCGTTGATGTGCGACACCCGGCTTCGATTCGACCGCTTTGAACTGCAACTCGAGGATCGCCGCCTGCTGTGCGATGGCCGGGAAGTTGTGCTGCGCGGTCGCGCCTTCGACGTGCTGGCTGTGCTGGCCCGGCGTGCCGGCCGGCTGGTGAGCAAGGACGAACTGCTGGAGCAGGTGTGGCCTGGCCTGGTGGTGGAGGAAGGCAACATCGCGGTGCAGATTGCCGCGGTCCGCAAGGTGCTGTCGCCCGAACTGATCGCCACGGTGCCCGGGCATGGCTACCGCCTGACGGCAGCGCCGGCTCCGCTGGATGCCGCGGCGCCTGCGCTGGCGGCCGGCGGCCCACCGCCAGCACCATCGGCCGCGCTGCCCGCCGCGGCGGCCTCAGCGGGCGCCGCCCCGGCGCTGTTCGGCCGCGACGAGGATCTGGCCCGCCTGCGCGCCGCGCTGCAGACGCCCGGTTGCGTCACCGTCACCGGCGCGGGCGGCGTCGGCAAGACAGCACTCGCGCGGGCCCTGTGCGCCGGGTGGGATCGTGGCCCCGCCACCTGGGTCGATCTCTCGGTGTGGCCTGCGGGCGATGACGTGCAGGCCGCGCTGTGCGCCAGTCTCGGTGTGCATCCTGATCAAGACACCCACGCGGCCCAGGGCACCAGCCTGGGCGCGGTGCTGGGCGGGGCCGGCCGGCTGCTGGTGCTGGACAACGCCGAACACCTGCTGGAGCCGCTGGCCGATCTGCTGCCACGCTGGCTGGCGGCGCTGCCCGCGCTGCACCTGCTGGTCACCAGCCAGGCGGCGCTGCGCGTCGCCGCCGAGCGGGTGGAACACCTGGAGCCGCTGGCCCTGGCGCCCGAGCAGGCCGGCGACGACGAAGCCGTGCGCAGCGGCGCCGTGTCGCTGTTCCTGGCGCGGGTGCGCGCAGCCGATTCACGCCGCGCGCTGGACGGCCAGGCCCTGCCCCAGGTGCGCCGCATCTGCGCCCGGCTGGACGGCCTGCCGCTGGCGCTGGAGATGGCCGCGGCGCGGGTGCCGCTGCTGGGCCTGCAGGGCGTGCTGGACGCCGTCGACCAGCGCTTTGCGCTGCTGCGCAGCGGCCGCCGCGACAGCCCGACCCGGCACCAGAGCCTGCTGGCTGCGCTCGACTGGAGCTTCAAGCTGCTGGACCCCGAGCAACAGCGGCTGTTTGCCGCGCTGGGTGTGTTCGCCGGCAGTTTCACGCTGGATCAGGCCGTGGCGGTGGCGGCCCGCCCCGGCCAGCCGCGCTGGGAGCTGATTGATCAGCTGGCGGTGCTGGTCGAGCGCTCGCTGGTCAGCGTCGGCCGCGAAGACCCGCCGCGCTACCGCCTGCTGGAAACCTTGCGCGCCTATGCGCTGCAGCGCCTGCGCGATGGCGGCCTGGACGGGCAGCTGCGCGGCCGCCATGCGCGTGCGATGCTGGACGAGGTGCGCGCCGCCGACCTGGCACCGGCCGGCGCGCAGCGCGAGGCCTTGACCGAGCAGGTGCTGCAGGACATGGGCCAGGTGCGCGAGGCGGTGCGCTGGTCGCTGCAGCACGACCCTGCCGCGGCGCTGGCCTTGTCGGCGCATTGCGCCGGCCTGGTCGAACTCAGTGCCTGGCGCAGCGAGGTCTTCGGCTGGCAGCGCCAGTGCGAGCCGCTGGTCGACACGGCCGCCGACCTGCCGCTGCAGGCCTTGTGGTGGCGCCAGTACGCCCGCCACCTGCACTTCGTGCAGGACGCGCGCGCCACCGCGGCGGCGGCCCAGGCCACGCGGCTGGCGCGCGGCGGCGGCGATGCGCTGGCGCTGTTCTGGGCGCTGAATGTCTCGGTGCAGGTGTTGGCCGCCACGCCGGCCGCCAGCCGTGAGCCGGTGGTCGCCTGGGTGGACGAGATGGCGCAGCTGCTGCAGGCCCACCCGGCGTGGCCGCCCGAGGCCGAGATCTTCGTCACCCGGGCGCGCGCCGCGCTGTGCAGCAGCAGCGGCGACTTCGAAGGCACGCTGCGGCTGCGGCAGGCCGAGCAGGCACTGGCCCGCCGCAGCGGGCTGACGACCCGGGCCGCCATTGCCGAACTGAACATCGGCTGGGCCCTGAACCGCCTGGGCCGCCACGCCGAGGCGCTGGCCGCCTTTCGCGCCTTCATCGATGCCGCATCGGTGCAGGACTTCAACCTGGCCTATGCGCATGTGCATGCGGTGCGCAGCCTGATCCTGATGAGCCGCCTCGACGAGGCCCTGGCCGCAGCGCCTGCAGCCCTGGCCGCCAGCCGCCGCGTCAACTGGCTGGAGATGACGGGTGTGGCGGCCTTGCTGGCGGCCAGTGGTGGCCGCCATCGCACGGCGGCTCTGCTGCTGGGCCACGCCCGGCAGGCCTATGCATCGCGCGGACTGCCGACACCGGTGTTCGACTACCGCCAGGCTGCCGACCTGCTGGCGGCGCAGCTCGAGGCCGGCCTGCTGGCCCGGCTGATGGACCAGGGCGCCGCGCTCGACACCGACGCGGCCGACCGGCTGCTGTTCGCGCATCACGACGCCGCGCCCTGAGCCCGCGCCGCCGCCCGGCCGCGCATGTCGCCCGCGGAGACCCGGGTTTTCAGCGTGATCATCGTTGAACCTGTTTCGCAGGCGGGCGGCGGCACAGCGCTGCCACACCGCATCACCGCCAGGCCCGCACTGTGGCGCGCCGCTGCAGGCGGGTCATGAAGGCGTTCTTAAACCTTCATCAAGGCCGCATCCGGGCCCGGCGCTGTCACTTGAAGCGGCTTTTCAGAACGCCTTGAGGACAGCGGCAGGCCCGCTTGCCCACACTGGCTGCATCGCACCAGGGGCCCCGTTTCCCTGGGTTCCGCCCGTGCAACGGGCCCTCGATGCTCACCACCACCATGGCAATCTCCCGTCTCCTCGCCGCACTCGCCGTCGCTGGCTGTCATCTGGCCAGCCCGGTCCAGGCCGCGGCCCTGACCTCGCTGCCCGGATCGATCCTGATCGAGAACCCCTCGGCCAGCCGCCCCAACGACCTGGGCCAGACCGGCAGCAGGCCCTATGCACCCGGCATCACCTGGTCCAGCGATGTGCCCGCCGCATTCGGCTTCCGCCGCCTTTACGGGTTCCAGGACAACGGCGCCTGGTATCTCCACCCGATGATCGGCCTGTCGCAGGCCTCGGGCACCATGAGCCTGAGCTTCGACGCCCCGGTGGCTGGTGTGGGCGGCTATTTCAACTATGCGCAGGCCGGCGGCGCCCCGTTGGGCGATGCGCCGACGATCGCGGTCTACGACGTCAACCACCAGCTGCTCGACACTTTCGTGCTCGACTTCGACACGGGCGGTGTCGACCACAGCGGCTTCTTCTACGGCTTCGACGTTGGCAGCGCGCGGATTTCGTCCTTCGAGATGTCCGGGTCCTACATCGGCATGACCGACCTGCGCGTGCGCGCCGGCGACACGGCGCCCAACGATGTGCCCGAACCGGGAACCATCCTGCTGGTGGGTGCTGCGTTGCTGGCGATCGGGGGCACGACGCGTCGCCGGGCACCCCGCACGAACGCGTGACCCGCGCCAGGCGGCGGCCACCGCCGGGGCGCGACCGGCCGTCCTACTCGTGCCGCAGCGCCTCGATCGGATCCATGCGCGCTGCGCGCCGTGCCGGAAAGTAGCCGAACACCACGCCGATGGCGGCCGAGAACAGGATCGACAGCAGGTTGATCGTGGCGTCGAAGACATAGGGCACGCCCATCACGCGTGACAGGCCCCACGAGGCGGCGGTGGCCAGGATCACCCCCACCACGCCGCCGAGCGCCGACAGCACCACCGCCTCGATCAGGAACTGCAGCAGCACCTCGCGCTCCAGCGCGCCCACGGCCAGGCGCAGGCCGATCTCGCGCGTGCGCTCGGTCACGCTGACCAGCATGATGTTCATGATGCCGATGCCGCCCACCAGCAGGCTCACGGCGGCCACGGCGCCCAGCAGGTCGGTGAGCACGCCCATGGTGCTGGACAGGGTCTCGGCCAGCTGCTGGGTGTCGAAGATGTTGAAGTTGTCGTCGTCGTGCTCGGCCAGCTTGCGCCGCTCGCGCAGCAGCTCGCGCAGGCTGGCCTTCAACGGTGCGCTGTCGCTGCCGTCTGCCATCGACACCATCAGCGCGCTCACCTTGCGGCTGCCGGTCACGCGGCGCTGCAGCGTGTGCAGCGGCACCACCACGGTGTCGTCCTGGTCGCCCATTCCGCCCTGGCCCTTGGCGGCCAGCACGCCGATCACGGTGCATGAGAACTGCTTGATGCGCAGCCCCTCGCCCAGGCCGGTCTGCCCGATGCTGCCGCCGAAGAGCTCGCGCCGCACCGTCTCGCCCACGATGCACACCGCTGCGCCGCCCAGTTGCTCGTCGGCGGCGAACAGGCGGCCCGAGGCCAGCTTCCAGTTGCCGGTGTCGAACCAGGCATTGGTGCTTCCGACCACCGCGGTGGCCCAGTTGCGGCCATTGGCCACCACGGTGACGCTGGCACGGCCCTGCGGCGCCACCGCCGACACGCCGCCGATCTGCGAGACGATGGCCGCGGCATCGGCCTCGGTGAACTGCGGCACGCCACCGCCGCCACCACCGCCGCCGGGCACGCGCTGGCCCGGCCCCACCATCAGCAGGTTGGTGCCCAGGCTGGTGATCTGCGCCTCGATCGAGGCCGTGGCGCCATTGCCCAGCGTGACCATGGTGATCACCGCGCTGACGCCGATCACGATGCCCAGGATGGTGAGAAACGAGCGCAGCAGGTTGCGCCGCACCGAGCGCAGCGCCAGCATCAGCACGCTCAGCAGCATGGTCAGGTGCTCTCGGCCGCCAGCGTGGCGGCAGTTTCCGCCGTGCAGGGCCGGGGGTTGATCACGTCGCCGGCCACGCGGCCATCCACGAAGTGCACCATGCGGTGCGCATACGCGGCCATGTCGGGCTCGTGCGTGACCATCAGCACGGTGATGCCTTGGTCGCGGTTCAGGGCCATCAGC
>CAYPDO010000057.1:0-13491 GCA_964409495.1 uncultured Bordetella sp. | reverse complement strand
GGCTCGTGGCAGGAGCGGCTGTTCGGCTGGGTGATCCCGATGATGGGCCAGAGCCAGGACGTGCACACCTGGCACCGCATGGGCATGTGGGGCATGCTGATCTTTATCACGGTGCATGTCTACGCCGCCATCCGCGAAGACATCATGGGCCGCCAGAGCATCGTCTCGACGATGGTCTCCGGCTACCGCACCTTCAAGAAGTGATCGGCGCCAGCGCCTGATCGACGAGCCTGCGATGCCCGCCCCGATGCTCCACCCCAGCGGCGTGCCCCGGCGCGCGCCGGTGCATCCGGGGCGCTTTCTGCAGCGCTATGTGCTGGCACCCATGGCCATCAGCCAGAGCGAGGCGGCGCGGCGCCTGGGCATCAGCCGCCGCCGCGTCAACGAGATCGTGATGGGCCACCGCGCGATGTCGCCCGACACCGCCATCCGCTGCGCGCTGGCCTTCGGCCTGGCCGCCGACGAATGGCTGGCGCTGCAGGCCCGCTGGGACAGCTACCACGCCTGGAAGCAGCTGCGCCGCTCGCTGGCACCGGCCGGCAGGCCCGCACAGCCGGCCACCCTGAGGCGCGCGGCCTGACGGCGGCGCACCTCCACCCCCACCCCACCCGACGAGCCCACCCGATGCGCACCGCCGCCCCTGAAAGCACCTGCCACGGCACCTGTAACACCCCCGAGGCCGCGCACGACAACACCATCGTCGTGCTGGGCATCGGCAATGTGCTGTGGGCCGACGAGGGCTTCGGCGTGCGTGCCGTCGAGGCGCTGGACGCGCGCTATGCCTTCGCACCGCATGTGCGCCTGGTGGATGGTGGCACCCAGGGCCTGTACCTGATTCAGCATGTGCAGGCGGCGCGCAAGCTGCTGATCCTGGACGCCATCGACTACGGCCTCGAACCGGGCACGCTCAAGCGCGTGGAGAACGACGAGGTGCCGCGCTTTCTCGGCGCCAAGAAGATGAGCCTGCACCAGACCGGCTTCCAGGAGGTGCTGGCACTGGCGCGGCTCACCGGCAGCTACCCCGACGAGGTGCTGCTCATCGGCTGCCAGCCCGAGGAGCTGGAAGACTATGGCGGCAGCCTGCGCCCGGTGGTCAAGGCCGCGCTCGAAGAGGCCCTGCTGCAGGCCGTGGCCCGCCTGCGCGACTGGGGTGCCGACCCGCAGCCGCGTGACACCCCGCCCGCGCCCGAAGAGGCCGTGTGCGTGCCCACGCTGGCGCTGGGCAACTACGAGGCCGGCCGCCCGGCCGAGGCCCAGGCCTGCCGCATCGGTGACGAGCGCTTCATGATCAGCCCGACCGATGCCGCAGCCCTGGTGGCCGGCGGCGCCGTGCAGCAAGGTTGAGCGCCATGTGCATCGGCATCCCCATGCAGGTGACGGCCACGCGCGAGGGCTTTGCGCTGGCCGCCGGCCGCGGCGAGCGGCGTGAGGTGACCACCGCCCTGGTCGGTCCGGTGCAGCCGGGCGACTGGCTGCTGGTGTTCCTGGACGGCGCGCGCGAAGTCATCGACGCCGAACGCGCCGCCGAGGTCAATGCCACGCTGGACATGGTGCAGGCGGCCATGGACGGCGGCGCCCCCGATCCGCTGCACGACCCCGGCTTCAGCCTGCCCTCGGCGATGACGGCCGCCCAGCTGGCCGCGTTGTCCGGGCAATAGGGCCTCGGACCCGCCCCGCGACCCGCCCCGCGACCCGCCCCGCGACAGACGGCCTGCCCACCGAACCCAACCCCTCACCCGAGACACGCCATGAGCACCGACACCCTGGACACCCCCGCACCCGCCGAGGCCCTGGACCCCACCGAAGGCGCCGCGCCGCTGGTGCAGCGACTGGTCAGCCAGCATGGCGCGCGCTGGGTGGGCCGCGCGCAGGTCGAGGCCTTCCTGGCCGAGCCCGGCGACCGCGTGCTGTTCTTCCACGGCGACCCGGTGCGCTTTCCGGAAGGCGTGGATGTGGCCGTGGTGCTGCCCGAACTGCAGCGCGCGGTGAACGACGGCCGGCCCGGCGGCCGCTTCCAGATCGGCGTGGTGCCGCGCGCCGACGAAGACGCGCTGGCCGCCCGCTTCGACGTGCAGCGCTGGCCCTCGCTGCTGTTCCTGCGCGATGGCCGCTATGTCACCGTGGTGGCCGGCATGCTCGACTGGACCGATTACGTGGCCCGCGTGCAGCAGGCGCTGGCCCAGCCCGCCACGCGCACGCCGGGCATCGGCATCCGCGTGGTGCGCGCCGACGCTGGCAGCGATGCCGGCGGCTGCCACTGAGCCGGCTGCGTCCTGACCCTCTCCACCCGAGACACCCCATGACCACACGCGATTTCACCGCCGGCATGAAGCCCTTCCCGATCCCTGTCGTGGCCTTCGGCCCCGGCAGCCAGGAAGAAGACGAGACGCTGGACTACATCGCCATGCCCCAGGGCATGGCCACCTACCGGCCGCCGCCGATGCCCGAGCCGGAGGAACTCGCCGGCCATGACGGCGCGCTCTCGGCCCTGCGCGCGGTGCTGGCCGCGCTGGATGTGCGCAATGCCGGTGGCACCCCCGCGCCCGTCTCGCTGGCCGGCTTGGGCGCAGACGACCTGAAGCTCATCAACCAGGTTCTGGGCGAGGGCGAGGTCAGCGCCCAGGTGCTGGCCGATCCTGCCCGCCCCGGTCTCGGCCAGGCGCGCATCCAGGAATCGGTGTTTGCCGGCGTGTGGCGCGTGGTGGAAGTGGCCGCCGACGGCCGCGTGCTCGACCGCATCGAGGTGGCCGATGCCCCGGCCGTGCTGCGCGAGGCCGCGCGCGCCGACGCCAGCGGCCCGATGGCCGACATGCTGGCCGCGCCACCGGGCGTGCTGAACGCCCAGCCCATCCTGGTGGAACTGGAAGACCACCGCCAGACCTGGCGCCCCGGCCAGCCGGCCGCGGTGGTGAACCTCACCCTGCTGCCCATGGGCCCCGAGGACATCGCCTTCACCGACCATGTGCTGGGCACCGGCCGCGTGCTGATCCTGTCGCGCGGCTATGGCAACTGCCGCATCACCAACTGCCGCGTGGCCAACACCTGGCGCGTCGTGTACTACAACTCGCAGGACACGGTGATCCTGAACTCGGTGGAGGTGGTCGATCTGCCCGAGGTGGCGTGTGCCGCGCGCGAGGATCTGGAAGATTCGCGCGAGCGGCTCTCTGAGGTGCTTGCGTGGGTCGAGCAGGGCTGAAGACCATGACGCCCCTTCGCTCACTTCGTTCGCTGCCCCCCGAGGGGGTGTATCAGGCCCTTCGGGCGGCCGGGCGGGCCTGACATGGCCACCTTCGAAGGCAGTTATCTGGGCGATCGCGATCGGCTGCCAGCCGATGCGCGGCTGGAGTGCAAGATCTGCTGGTGGGTGTACGACCCCGCCGAAGGCGATGCGCAGTGGCAGATTCCGCCCGGCGTGCCGTTTGCCGATCTACCGGCGCACTGGCGTTGCCCGCAGTGCGATGGCGATGCCGATCAATTCATGGTGGTCGATGCCCCTCCCGCCATCGGCCCGGCAGGGCCGGATCCGCGGCGGCCCCTGGGTGTCGACTGAGCAGGGCCGAGCACTTCTTCCATGGACCCGCAACTGCTCAACCGCCGCGTCGAGGCACTGGAAAGCGCCTTCCGCCACATCGCGCGTTCGCGCATGGCTGGCGTGCCGATCCTGCACCCTTCGCTGGCGGTGCAGGCGGTGGGCTTTGCGCCGCAGGCCCAGGCCGGTGGCGGCGGGCTGGCCCTGGGCGTGCTGATCACGCCCTGGTTCATGAACCTGGTGCAGCTGCCGCTGCATGCCGATGCGGTGCTGGAGCTGCCGCCGCCCGGCCTGAGCCAGGCGCTCGAGATCGGCGCCTGGCGCTTCGATTTCTTCGGTGGCGAGGAAGAAGGCCTGGGCCGCTACGCCGCCGCCTCGCTGTTCTCGCCCATGGCCGAGTTCGTCGACCAGGCCGCCGCGGTGGCCACCGCGCGCGAGGTGCTGCTGCAGCTGCGCCCGGTGGCTGCAGCGCCCGGCGTGGTGGCCCCGGCGCCTCGTGCCGAGGCCGCACCGGCCACCGCCCTGCCGGCACCCGCACCGGCCGCGCCGGCCGAGGCCGTGCCGGCACGCCGTGGTTTTCTGTTCGGCCGTTCGGCGGCCGGTCGCGGCGGCGGGGGCGCGCGATGAGCGCGGGCACCGATCTGTCCGGCCGCCTGCTGCTGCGCCCCGGGCCGGGCGCGGCGGCCATCCACAGCACACGGCCCCAGGGCCTGCAGCGGGTGGCGCTGGGCCAGCGTGCCGAGCAGTTGCCCACGCTGATGGCCGCGCTGCATGCGCTGTGCGCCCATGCCCACCGCCTGGCCGCACGCCTGGCGCTGCGCGCCGCGCGCGGCGAGCCGGGCCTGCCCAGCGCCGCTGAACGCCTGGCCCTGCAGGCCGGCACCGCGCGCGACCAGATCCTGCGCCTGGCGCACGACTGGCCGCGCCTGCTGCCCGGCGCCGAGCCGCATGCCGGTGCGCTGGCCGAGGCCTTGCGCAGCTGCCCGCTGTGGCGGCCCGGCACCGCGCCCACCGCGGCGCTGGCGGCCCTGCCCGAGTGGCTGGCGCAGCACTGGCTGGGCCAGGCACCGGCCGCCTGGCTGGCGGCCTGGGCCGCGCACCCGCTGGATTGGCCGGGCGGCTGGGCCCGGCAGCAGCACACGCCGCTGGCCCGGCTGCTGGCCGCGCAGCGCGAGGCGAGCCAGGCCCTGGCCACGCCGGTGCGGCCGTGGCGGCCGCTGGCCGACGCCACGGCCGGCCCGGCGGCGGCCTTTGGCGCCGCACTGGCGCAGGCCGGGGCCGCCGCGGGCCAGGCCGGCATGGCCCTGCCCGACACCGGCCCCTGGAGCCGCCACCACGACACCATCGCCCCACCGGCCCACAATGCCTGGATGCGCCTGGTGAGTCGTCTGGTCGATCTGCTGCAACTGGCCAGCCCGGCCGGCGCGCCGCATGGGCCGGGCGGGGCCGACTGGCTGGCCGCCGCCGCGGTGTCGCCGGCCGCGGGCGAGGGCCTGGCCTGGGTGGAGACGGCGCGCGGCCTGCTGGTCTACCGCGTGGGCCTGGCGGCCGACGATGGCAGCCCTGCCGGCCCGCGCGTGGCGGCGCTGCAGGTGCTGGCACCCACCGACTGGAACTTCCACGCCCAGGGCGTGCTGGCCGAGGCGCTGCACGCGCTGGCGCCCGGCGATGCACCCGGCGCCACGCGCCTGGCCGTGGCCTTTGATCCCTGCGTGGCGTTCACCGTGGCCGCCGATCATGCGCCCCTGGGCGCCCAGGAGCCCCAGCATGCATGAGATGAGCCTGGCCGGCGGCGTGCTGCGCGTGGTGGAGGACGCCGCCATGCGCGAGCACTTCACGCGCGTCAAGCGGCTCACGCTGGCCGCCGGTGCGCTGTCGGGCGTGGAGGTGCGTGCGCTGCGCTTCGCGCTCTCGGCCATCGCCCCGGGCACCTGCCTGGCGGACGCCGAGATCGAGATCCTTGAGCCGCCGGGCCAGGCCTGGTGCCTGCCCTGTGGCGCCACGGTGGCCATCCGCTCGCGGCTCGACGCCTGCCCGCAGTGCGGCAGCCACCAGATCCAGCCCACCGGCGGCACCGAGCTCACGGTGCACGAGCTGATCGTGCACGACGAGCCCCCACACGAAACGCAGCCCACGCTGCAGCAGGAGAGCTGAACCATGTGCGTCGTTTGCGGATGCGCCCAGACCGGCGCCGCGGCCGTGGCCCACGGCCATGACCATGACCATGACCACCCCCATGGCCACGACCATGACCATGGTCACGGTCACGGTCATGCGCACCCCCATGATCACGGCGCCAGCCACGCGCCGGCCGCCGCCGGCCCGGCCGTGGCCGCCAATGGCGACCTGCACTACGGTGCCGGCAGCGCGCGCGTGTCGGTGCCCGGCATGAGCCAGGCCCGCGCCATCCAGCTCGAGACCAATGTGCTGGGCGAGAACAACCGCCTGGCCGCGCTGAACCGCGCGCACTTTGCCGGCCACGGCGTCGTGGCCTACAACCTGGTGTCCAGCCCCGGCTCGGGCAAGACCACGCTGCTGTGCGCCACCATCCAGGCGCTGCAGGCGCGCGCGCCGGGCGTGCCGCTGGCGGTGATCGAGGGCGACCAGCAGACGAGCAATGACGCCGACCGCATCCGCGCCACCGGCGCGCCGGCCATCCAGGTGAACACCGGCAAGGGCTGCCACCTCGATGCGCAGATGGTGGCCGATGCCTTCGGGCGCCTGCCGCTGCACGGCCATGCGCACCAGCACGGCGGGCAGGAGAACAGCGGGCACGAGCACGGCGGGCATGACCACGGCGCGCATCACCACGGCACAGCCGCGGCCGCACCGCAGGCCGCCCTGCTGTTCATCGAGAACGTCGGCAACCTGGTGTGCCCCGCGATGTGGGATCTGGGCGAGCGCGCCAAGATCGCCATCCTGTCGGTCACCGAGGGCGAGGACAAGCCGCTCAAGTATCCCGACATGTTTGCCGCCGCGCGCCTGATGGTGCTGAACAAGGTGGACCTGCTGCCGCACCTGGATTTCGACGTGGCGCGCTGCATCGAGAACGCCCGCCGCGTGAACCCCGGCATCGAGGTGCTGCTGGTTTCGGCCAAGAGCGGCGCCGGCATGGACGCCTGGCTGGACTGGCTGCTCGATGCCGACAGCGCCGCCCAGCCCGCCGCGTCGCTGGCCGATGCCGGCACCGAGGCCGCGCTGCGCCGGCGCATCGCCGAGCTGGAAGCGAAGCTGGCCGCGCTGGAGCCCAGCGGCGCCCGCGCGCGCTGAGCGCACCCAGGCCGCCCACACAGACCCCGACGCGCCCGCCATGACCGTGCCGCTCACCCAGGCCCATCTGCCCACGCCTGCCCCGGCGCGTGTGCTGGCCTGCGGCGCCTACCTCAAGAACACCGCCTGCCTGGTCGAGCCCGATGGTGCCGGCGGCACGCGCGTGCTGTGGTCGCCGCTGCACGACGACCTGGGCACGCCCGCGGCCTGCGCCGCGCTGGAGGCCTCGGTGGCCGCGCTGGCGGCGGCAGCCGGCGGCCCCGTGGCCGCCGTGGCGCACGACCTGCACCCCGATTTCCACAGCAGCCGCGTGGCCGTGGCCTGGGCCCAGCGCCTGGGCGTGCCGGCCGTGGCCGTGCAGCACCACCATGCCCACATCGCCGTGGTGCAGGCCGAGCTGGGCCTGGCCGATGACACGCCGCTGATCGGCCTGGCGCTCGATGGCGTGGGCCACGGCAGCGATGGCACGGCCTGGGGTGGCGAGCTGCTGCGTGTGCGGCATGGCCACATGGCGCGGCTGGATCACCTGCCGCTGCTGCCGCTGCCCGGTGGCGACGCCGCCGCACGCGAGCCCTGGCGCCTGGCCGCCGCGGTGCTGCACCAGGCCGGCCGCAGCGATCAGATCGAGGCCCGCTTCGGCGCCGCCGTGGGCGCGGCCAGCGCGCGCGGCGTGGCCCAGCTGCTGGCGCGTGACCTGCGCTGCCCGCGCAGCAGCGGCGCCGGCCGCTGGTTCGATGCCGCGGCCGGTGTGCTGGGCCTGAGCGTGCGCCAGGCGCACGAGGCCGAGGCCGCCATCGCGCTGGAGCAGGCCGCCACCGCCTGGCTGGCCGGCCACGCCGCGCCGGCGCTGCCCGCGCCTTCGCTGGATCTGTGGCCGCTGCTCACCGCACTGCTCGATGAAGCCGATGCCGGCCGCGGCGCCGCGCTGTTCCACCTGGCGCTGGCCCAGGGCCTGGTGGCCGCGGCCGCCGAGGCCGCGGCCCGCCAGCCGGCGCCGGCCACGGTGGTGCTGGGCGGCGGCTGCTTCTTCAACCGCCTGCTGAGCCAGCAGGTCACGCAAGGCCTGCAGGCCCGCGGCCTGGCCGTGCACCGGCCGGCCAGCGTGGGCTGCGGCGATGCCGGCCTGGCGCTGGGCCAGGCCTGGGCCGCGGCGCTGCAGTGCACGCCCGCCACCCTGTTCGACGGGAGTCGGGCCGCGCACCGGGCCGCCCCCGAACCCGACCGTCCACCGGCCCGCCAACCCGCCCGGCGGGTGGCGGCGCATGCCCGCGATGCCGGGTGCCCCACCTTGGAAGCCTGAACCCATGTGCCTCGCCCTGCCCGCCCGCGTGGCCGAACTGCTGTCGGCCGACGAAGCCGTCGTCGAGCTCGGTGGCGTGAAGAAGACCGTGTCCATCGCCCTCACGCCCGAGGCGCGGCCGGGTGATTACGTCATCGTGCATGTGGGCCATGCCATCGGCCTGCTCGATCCGCTGGAGGCCGAGCGCACGCTGGCGCTGTTTGCCGAAATGGCGGCCCAGGCCGATGCCACTGCCACCGGAGCCAGCGCATGAAGTACGTGGACGAATTCCGCGATGGTGATCTGGCTCGCGGCCTGGCCGCCGCGATTGCCGCCGAAGTGAAGCCCGGCCTGCGCTACAGCTTCATGGAGTTCTGCGGCGGCCACACCCATGCCATCGCGCGCTATGGCGTCACCGAGTTGCTGCCGCCGCAGGTGCGCATGATCCACGGCCCCGGCTGCCCGGTGTGCGTGCTGCCGATCGGGCGCATCGACCAGGCCATCCAGATGGCCTTGGAACAGGGGGCCATCGTCGCGACCTATGGCGACACGATGCGCGTGCCCGCCAGCCAGAGCCTCAGCCTGATGAAGGCCAAGGCCCGCGGCGCCGACATCCGCATGGTGTATTCGGCCGCCGATGCGCTGAAGCTGGCGCGCCAGAACCCGGGCCGCGAGGTGGTGTTCTTCGCCATCGGCTTCGAGACCACCACGCCGCCCACCGCGCTGGTGATCCGCCAGGCGGCCCGCGAGAACCTGGCCAACTTCAGCGTGCTGTGCTGCCATGTGCTGACGCCCAGCGCCATCACCCACATCCTGGAATCGGCCGAGGTGCGCCAGTACGGCACCGTGCCCATCGACGGCTTCGTGGGCCCGGCACATGTCAGCATCATCATCGGCTCGGGCCCCTACGAGCACTTCGCCGAGGAATACCGCAAGCCGGTGCGCCAGGTCAACGCCGGCCGCGCGGTGGTGGAAAACCAGTTCACGCGCGCCGTCACGCGCGAGGGCAACCTGGCCGCGCAGGCCGCGGTGAGCGAGGTGTTCGAACTGCGTGAGCGCTTCGAGTGGCGCGGCCTGGGCGAGGTGCCCTACAGCGCGCTGAAGATCCGCCCGGCCTATGCGCGCTTTGACGCCGAACTGCGCTTCGGCCTGGGCTACACCCCGGTGCCAGACCACAAGAAGTGCGAGTGCGGCGCCATCCTGCGCGGCGTCAAGCGGCCCACCGACTGCACGCTGTTCGGCAGCGTGTGCACGCCCGAGAACCCGATGGGCTCGTGCATGGTGTCGTCCGAGGGCGCGTGCGCGGCGCATTACTCGTACGGCCGGTTCCGTGACATTCCGGTGGTGAGCGCATGACTCAAAGGCAATCGAAGCGACAGCGGGCCGAGCGCCGGGCCGCTCCCAAGCCGGCCCGCATCCCCTCGGGGGATCGGCCGATGTACTCATCGGACGAGGGGCAGACATGAAACCCGACTACATCCGCCCGATCGACTTCAAGAACGGGCGCGTGGACATGAACCATGGCGCCGGTGGCCGCGCCGGTGCGCAGCTGATCGAGGAGCTGTTCGCCCGTGCCTTCGACAACCCGGCACTGCGCCAGGGTGACGATGGCGCGGTGCTCGACATGCCGAACCTGCCAGGGGGCCACCGCCTGGTGATGGCCACCGATGGCCATGTGATCTCGCCGTTGGAGTTTCCCGGTGGCGACATCGGCTGCCTGGCCGTGCACGGCACGGTGAATGACGTGGCGATGATGGGCGCGGTGCCGCTGTATCTGGCGGCCAGCTTCATCCTCGAAGAGGGCTTTGCGCTGGCCGACCTCAAGCGCATCGTCGAATCCATGGCCGCGGCCGCGCGCGAGGCCGGCGTGGCCATCGTCACCGGCGACACCAAGGTGGTCGAGCAGGGCAAGGGCGATGGCGTGTTCATCGCCACCACCGGGGTCGGCGCGCTGCCGGCGGGCCGGCGCATCGGCGGCGCCCAGGCGCGGCCGGGCGACGTGATCCTGGTCTCGGGCAGCATCGGCGACCATGGCGTGGCCGTGCTGTCCCAGCGTGAATCGCTGGCGTTCGAGACGCAGATCGTCAGCGACACCGCGGCGCTGCACGGCCTGGTGGCACAACTGCTGGCGGCCGTGCCCGAAGGCGCGGTGCACACGCTGCGCGATCCCACCCGCGGCGGCCTGGCCACCACGCTCAACGAGATCGCGCGCCAGTGCGGCGCCGGCATGCTGCTGAACGAGGCTGACATCCCGGTGCAGCCGCAGGTGGAGGCGGCCTGCGAGCTGCTGGGCCTGGATCCGCTGTACATCGCCAATGAAGGCAAGCTGGTGGCCATCGTCGCGCCCGAGCACGCGCCGGCCGCGCTGGCCGCGCTGCAGGCCCATCCGCTGGGCCGCGCCGCCACCCGCATCGGGGTGGTGCAGGAGGATCCGCACCGCTTTGTGCAGATGTCCACTCGTTTCGGCGGGCGGCGTGTGGTCGACTGGCTCAGCGGTGAACCCCTGCCGCGCATCTGCTGAGCCGGCACATCCACTCTCCCAGGGGAGCGCGAGAAACCTTCACCATGAGCGGCCCGCTGTACCGAAAAACCGAGGCTGGTGTTGACGAGATGGCCACGCGGCGCCACGGGCTGGACCCGCGCGCGCGGGCCTTGCTGATTCTGTGCAATGGCAGCAACACGGTGGCCCTGCTCACCGAGCGCATCGGCCCGCCCACCCTCCAGCTGCTGGGCCAGCTGCGTGCCATGGGCCTGATCGAGGCGGTGACGCCGGACCTGCCGTCGGGCGTGGATGTCGAGCTGCCGATGGGCATGCGCGCCAGCGCCTTTGCCGGGTTTGCGGCCCCGGCCTCGGCGCCGCCACGTGCGCCCGCACCGGCACCGGCGCCCGCCGCGCCCGGCGCCATCGACACGCTGCGCCGCGCCTGGCGCGTGCTGCCGCGGCTGGGCGAGGTGCTGGCGGCCGAGCGTGCCGCGCGCGCGCCCGAGCCGGCGTTGCAGTTCAGCGTGGCCGAGGCCGACCTGGCCGCCACGCGGCAACGCGCGGTGGCGATGGTCGAGGCCTTGTGGGGCCCGGGCGGAGGCGACCGTGTGCTGCCGGTGCGCCGCGCCGCCAGCGCCGAGGAACTGGCTGTCGTGCTGCGCGGGCTGCACGACGCGGCCGTGGTGTTCCAGGGCCGCAAGCGTGCCGACACGCTGATGCGGCAGGTGCTGGGTGTGGCGGCCGGGCGGCCGGCCACGCCCGATGCCCGGCTGCCGCCGGATTGACGACCGCCCGCCGCGGAGGTGCTGCATGCTCTGGACCCAGCCAAGCGACTTCTGCGTTCGCGAGCCTTTCGACGACACGGCCGGCGCGTCAGGTGCTGGCGGCCCCGCGCCACGGGCGCTGCGCATCCTGCTGCTGGCCCACGCCTTCAACGGCCTCACCCAGCGCCTGTTCGTGGCGCTGCGCGCGGCCGGCCACCAGGTCAGCGTGGAGCTCGACATCGCAGATGCCGTCACCGAGGAGGCCGTGGCGCTGGCCGATCCCGATGTGCTGATCGCGCCCTTTCTCAAGCGCCGCATTCCCGAATCGGTGTGGCGCCAGCGTGTGTGCCTGGTGGTGCACCCCGGCCCGCCGGGCGATCGCGGCCCCTCGGCGCTGGACTGGGCGGTGCTGCGGCCGCGCACGCCGTCGCCGTCGTCCGCCCAGTGGGGCGTCACGGTGCTGCAGGCCACGGCCGAGTTCGATGCCGGCTGCGTGTGGGCCTGGCAGCCCTTTGTGCTGCGCCCCGAGGCCAGCAAGGCCAGCCTGTACCGGCACGAGGTGGTGCACGCCGCCACCCGCGCCACGCTGGCCGCGCTGCAGCGCTGGGTGCCCGGCCGCCTGGCCCCCGCCGCGCTGGCCCAGCCGCTGGCCGAGCCGGCACAACGCACCGGCTGGCAGCCGCTGGTCACCCGCGCGCAGCGCCAGATCGACTGGGCGCGCTGCACCGCCGACACCGTGCTGCGCCTGGTGCGCAGCGCCGATGGCGCGCCGGGCGCGGTGGCGACGATGTTCGGGGTGCCGGTGCGCCTGTTCGACGCCCATGCCGCCACCGCGGCCGAGGGCGCCAGTGCGCGGGCTGCCGCGCCCGGCACGGCGGTGGCCCGGCGCGGACCGGCGCTGCTGATGCGCTGCGCCGACGGCGGTGCCGATGGTGGCGTGGGCGCGGTGTGGATCGGCCAGGTGCGGCGTGATGCCGCGCAGCCCGATGCCCGGCCGGCCGCCGCACCGCACACGGCTGCGGCCCTGCCCGCCGCGCCGCTGAAGCTGGCCGCCACACTGGCCTTTGCCGCCGAGGCCGCCGGCCTGCCCGGCTGGCCGGTGCCGCTGATGCGCGAGGCCGGTAACGCCGCCGCAGCCGGCGCCGGCGCCTGGGACGAGCTGCACTACAGCGAGTTCGGCCCGCCGCGCGCCCGCGTAGGCTGGCTGGAGTTCGACTTCCACAACGGCGCCATGGGCGAGCGCGCCTGCCGCCGCCTGACCGAGGCGCTGCGCTTTGCGCGCCGGCGCGACACGCAGGTGCTGGTGCTGGCCGGCGGCGCCGACTTCTTCAGCAACGGCATCCACCTGCACGAGATCGAACACGCCGCCAGCGTGCCCGGCGACAGCGCCGCCGAGGCCTCGCTGCGCGCCATCGAGGCCATCGACGATGTGGCGCTCGAGATCCTCACCCTCACCGACCGGCTCACCGTGGCCGCGCTGCGCGGCAATGCCGGTGCCGGCGGCTGCTTCCTGGCGCTGGCCGCTGACCGCGTGTGGGCGCACGAGGGCGTGGTGCTGAACCCGCACTACAAAAACATGGGCAACCTCTACGGCAGCGAGTACTGGACCTACACGCTGCCGCGGCGCATCGGCGCCGACGCGGCGCAGGCGCTGATGCAGGGCCGGCTGCCGCTGGGTGCGGCGCAGGCGCTGGCCCAGGGGGTCATCGACGACTGCTTCGGCGAAGACCGCGAGGCCTTCGAGCCGCAGCTGGCCGCCGCTGCGCTGGCGCTGGCCGACGCGCCCGACTGGTCGGCCCAGGTGCAGGCCAAGCAGGCACGGCGCGCCACCGATGAGGCCCAGCGCCCGCTGGCCGCCTACCGCGCCGACGAGCTGGCGCAGATGCGCCGCAACTTCTTCGGCTTCGACCCCAGCTACCATGTCGCGCGCCACCACTTCGTGCAACGCAAGCCCCACGCCTGGACGCCCCGCCACCTGGCCACGCACCGCCGATGAACGCCCCTGACCGCATCGACCCGGCGGCTGCCGCCGCGCCGCCCGACCCGATCGACGAGCACCTGCCCTGCGTGCTGGTGGTCGACGACGAGGTGCGCTCGCAAGAGGCCATGCGCCGCACGCTGGAAGAGGATTTCCAGGTGCTCACCGCCAGCGACACCGCCGCCGCGC
>CAYPDO010000056.1:0-13517 GCA_964409495.1 uncultured Bordetella sp. | reverse complement strand
CCTCGCCGGTGTTCAAGACGACGCTGTCGGGAGAGCTACCCAATCGCGATACGTTCACGACAGAACGGTCCGCTGAGTAGACGGTGCATGGAGCTGTCCGCTCCGCCGACCGTCCGTGACGGATGACTTGCGAGCAATTACAAGCGTCGATACGGTCCGCGGGTGAGCCCGAAACCAAGCTCCGGGACAGGTCAACCCGGCTCAAGCTTCGCGCTCGAGTTCTGAGGCTAGCGTACTGTCAGGACTCACCAGTCCTCAGGTCCTGCGCGTCGTCGACGCCGGAAGCGCGTGATCGGCCCGCCCGTCGTCGATCGATCGCACGTGCCAAAAGCAGATAGAGCACCGGCACAACGAACAGTGTCAGCAGCGTCGATACGGTGAGCCCGCCCACGACTGCGCGGCCGAGCGGCGCCCAGATCTCCGCACCATCTCCAGTTCCGAGCGCAGGTGGAATCATTCCTACGATGGTGGTGAGCGCGGTCATGAGGATTGGCCGCAGCCGAGTGCGTCCTGCTTCCATGACGGCTTCTTCGAGATCGACGCCTTCAGCAAGGGCACGGAAGCCATCGCCCGCGCCATCGCCGACAGCAGCGCCTTCAGCATCGCCGGCGGCGGCGACACGCTGGCGGCGATCGCCAAGTACGGCATCGAGCAGCAGGTGGGCTACATCTCCACCGGCGGCGGCGCCTTCCTGGAGGTGCTGGAGGGCAAGACGCTGCCGGCCTTCGAGATCCTCTCGAAGCGCGCCCAGGGCTGAGCGGCCGCGATCCGGCGGGCGGCGCGTGCCGCCCGCCGACGCAGGACGCGCCACATCCGGGCAAGGTGAAACCTCAGGCCGGAGGGTCATGGTTCGGGCGTAATCTTGTGCGATCCGCGCACGCGAACCGACCCAGGAGACACCCGCCATGGCATCCGACCTGACCCCGGCCGAACAGGCCCTGCGCGAGGCCGCGCTGGAATACCACCGCGCCCCCACGCGCGGCAAGATCGCCGTCACGCCCACCAAGCCGCTCAGCAACCAGCGCGACCTGAGCCTGGCCTATTCACCCGGCGTGGCCTATGCCTGCCTGGCCATCGAGCAAGACCCCACGCTGGCGGCTGACTACACCAGCCGCGCCAACCTGGTGGGCGTGATCACCAATGGCACGGCCGTGCTGGGCCTGGGCGACATCGGCCCGCTGGCCGGCAAGCCGGTGATGGAGGGCAAGGGCTGCCTGTTCAAGAAGTTCGCCGGCATCGACGTGTTCGACATCGAGCTGGCCGAACGCGACCCCGACAAGCTGGTGGAGATCATCGCCGCGCTCGAGCCCACGCTGGGCGGCATCAACCTCGAGGACATCAAGGCGCCCGAGTGCTTCCAGATCGAGCGGCGCCTGCGCGACCGGCTCAACATCCCGGTGTTCCACGACGACCAGCACGGCACGGCCATCATCAGCTCGGCGGCACTGCTCAATGCGCTGGAGCTGGTGGGCAAGCGCATCGGCGAGGTCAAGGTGGTGGTGTCGGGCGCCGGCGCGGCCGCCATCGCCTGCCTGGACCTGATGGTGGGCCTGGGCGTGAAGATCGGCAACGTGTACGCCTGCGATTCCAAGGGCGTGATCCGTGCCGGCCGTGCCGATGTGGAAGCCGGCAAGCTCGACGAGAGCAAGCAGCGCTACTGCCAGAAGACCGAGGCGCGCACGCTGGCCGAGGCCATCGTCGGTGCCGATGTGTTCCTGGGCTGCTCGGCCGCCGGAGTGCTGACGCCCGAGATGGTGGCCACGATGGCAACGCAGCCCATCATCCTGGCGCTGGCCAACCCCGAGCCCGAGATCCGGCCCGAGCTGGCCAGGCAGGCGCGGCCCGACTGCATCGTGGCCACTGGCCGGTCGGACTATCCGAACCAGGTCAACAACGTGCTGTGCTTCCCGTACATCTTCCGCGGCGCGCTCGACTGCGGCGCCACCACCATCACCGACCAGATGGAGATTGCCGCGGTGCATGCCATCGCGCAGCTGGCCCAGGCCGAGCAGAACGACGTGGTGGCCGCCGCCTATGCCGGCGCGACGCTGAGCTTCGGCCCCGAGTACCTGATCCCCAAGCCCTTCGACCCGCGGCTGATGATGATGATTGCGCCGGCCGTGGCGCGTGCGGCGGTCGAGTCGGGCGTGGCCGCCCGGCCGGTCACCGACTACGACGCCTACGAGATGAAGCTGCAGAGCTTCGTCTACGCCTCGGGCAACGCGATGAAGCCGATCTTCGCGGTGGCCAAGCGCGCCCAGCGCAAGAACGTGGCCTTTGCCGAAGGTGAAGACCGCCGCGTGCTGCGCGCCGCCCAGGTCATCGTCGACGAGGGCCTGGCCCGGCCCTGGCTGGTGGGCCGCCAGAGCATCATCGAGGCGCGCATCGAGAAGTACGGCCTGCGCCTGAAGCCGGGCCGCGACTGCGAGATCGTCAACATCGACAACGATCCGCGCTACAAGGATTTCTGGCAGACCTACCACCGCCTGACCGAGCGCAAGGGCGTGACCGAGCAGTTCGCCAAGATCGAGATGCGCCGCCGGCTCACGCTGATCGCCAGCATGCTGCTCTACAAGGGCGAAGTCGACGGCCTGATCTGTGGCACCTGGGGCTCCACCGCCCAGCACCTGAACCACATCGACCAGGTGATCGGCCGCCGCGCCGGCGTCAACGTCTACGCCTGCATGAACGGCCTGATCCTGCCGGGCCGCCAGGTGTTCCTGGTCGACACCCATGTCAACTACGACCCCAGCGCCGAGGAACTGGCCGAGATCACCGTGCTGGCGGCCGAAGAAATGCTGCGCTTCGGTGTCAGCCCGAAGGCGGCGCTGCTCTCGCACAGCAATTTCGGCTCGTCCAACCAGCCCTCGGCGGTGAAGATGCGCGAGGCGCTGGCGCTGATCCAGGCGCGCGCGCCCTGGCTGGAGGTCGACGGCGAGATGCACGGCGACGCCGCGCTCGACGCCGCCTACCGTGGCGAACTGATGCCGCGCAGCACGCTGACCGGCGAGGCCAACCTGCTGGTGCTGCCCAACATCGATGCCGCCAACATCAGCTACAACCTGCTGAAGACGGCCGCCGGCGGCGGCATCGCCATCGGTCCGGTGCTGCTCGGCGCGGCCCGGCCGGCGCACATCCTCACCCCGTCGGCCACGGTGCGCCGCATCGTCAACATGACCGCGCTGACAGTGGCTGACGCCAACGCTGCACGGTAAGTGGGGCACCCGGACTCGCGCGTCCGCGAGTCCACCCGCCGGGCGGGTTGGCGGGCCCGCTTGGGAGCGGCCCGGCGCTGGCCCGCTGCAGCGCACCCGGCCTCGCATAGACGCGAGTTCGCCCACCCATTCTCCTGCCCGCTTGCACCAGTGCGGTGCAGATGCTGAATGCGCTTGCAAGCCGGCGCGAAGTTCATGACTTTCCGGCTTGACAACTTGAAATCCTCGGAAGAACAAGCACTTAGGGTTTTGTGAGTACCCACTCATATCCCTGAATCACTGCCCAAATTTGAGGCAATGGCTTGAGTTTTCAGGGGGGTTCAAGTACCATCTTGCGTTCAGATTTCAGGGTTAACCCGTGGCAAAGACCGCTCGGTCATCGAACATGTCCTCCTGGCGAATGCTGGGTGTCATGGCGACGGTCGTGTCGGCGCTGCTGGCCAGTGCGCCGGTCGAAGCCAGGGGCCCGGTGGGCAACGACAGCACCGTGGTTCTGGCCACGCTGCCGGTCGAAGCCCAGCAGACACAGCGGCTGATCCACGCCGGTGGACCGTTCCCGTACCCCAAGGACGGCACGGTTTTCGGCAATCGCGAACGTCTGCTGCCGGCGCAACAGCGCGGTTTCTACCGCGAGTACACCGTGCCGACGCCAGGGTCGCGAAACCGTGGCGCCCGGCGTATCGTGTGCGGCGGCCGTCAACCCACCCAGCCCGAAGCCTGTTATTACACGGCCGACCATTACGCGAGCTTCCAGCGCATCGTGCAATGAGCGGCCAGTCGAGTCGGAATCCACCTCTGTTTCTGGAAGGAACGTGACCATGCTGCTGCAGACCGTCCGTCCCAACATCGTGCAGGCCATCCGTGCCTACCGCGTCGAGGATCTGATGCAGGCCGCCGAAAACGCCGGCCAGCATTTCCTGTATGCCAACCTGGATGGCACGCAGAACAAGCAGGAAGTGCTCGAGAAGATCGCCGAGTCGTTCCTGTTTCCGTCGCACTTTGGCAAGAACCTCGACGCCCTGTACGACTGCATGACTGACCTGGTGCACCGCGCCGGCACCCAGCCGGGCTTCGTGGTCGTGCTCGAGCAGCTGCCCGACAACGCCCGCTTCGACCGCGAGGCGCGCGAGCAGCTGCTTGACGTGTTCCGCGATGCGGCCGATTTCTGGGCCGAGCGCCGCGTGGCCTTCCGCTGCTTCTACTCGTTCTCGGTGGCGCGCAGCACCGAGACCAGCGCCTGGGAGCGCGTCAACGAAGCCGCCCAGGCCGCCGAGAAGGCGCCGCCGAAGGCCGCCTCGAAGAACGGCGCCAACCCCAACTTCGGCATGAACATGCCGATGATGTGCAGCGCCTTCGACACCGCAATGTGGGTCAACGGCGCCTGAGCAGGCCCTGATCTGCGGCGCGGGATGCACGCCGCATCCCGCGCAGCGCACAACGGGCGGCCCGCGGGCCGCCCGTTGCCGTTTCAGGCGGGCAGCGCCTGGGCCAGCGCCACGTATTCGGCCACCGGCACCTCCTCGGCGCGGCGCTGCTCGTCGAACTGGCCGGCAAAGCCCTGCTCGGTGAGCCAGCGGCCCAGCGTGTGGCGCAGCAGCTTGCGGCGCTGCGAGAAGGCCACGGTGACCAGGGCGCCCAGACGGGCCTCGTCCAGCTGCGGCGGCGTGGCCAGCGGCCGCATGCGCACCACGGCCGAATCCACGCGCGGCGGCGGGTCGAAGGCCTCGGGCGGCACATCCAGCGTGGCCTCGATGGCGTAGCGCCACTGCAGCATCACCGACAGGCGACCATAGTCCTTGCCGCCGGGGCTGGCGGCCATGCGGTCAACCACTTCCTTCTGCAGCATGAAGTGCTGGTCGCGCACGCGGCCGGCCACCGCCAGCAGGTGAAACAGGATGGGCGTGGAGATGTTGTAGGGCAGGTTGCCCACCACGCGCAGCGGCTGGCCGGCGGCATCGGCCAGCGCGGCGAAATCAACCTTCAGCACGTCAGACTCGATGACTGCGACGCCCTCGCGCTTGCGCCAGCGCGCGGCCAGGTCGCGGTCAAGCTCGACGACGGTGAGCGCGCCACAGCGCTCCAACAGCGGCTGGGTCAGCGCGCCGAGGCCCGGGCCGATCTCGACCAGCGGCTCGCCCGGCCGCGGCGCGATCTGGCGCACGATGGCCTCGATCAGGGCCGTGTCGACCAGGAAGTGCTGGCCGAAGCGCTTGCGCGCAACATGGCCCATGTCAGCCCCTCGCCAAAATGCGCGGCCCCAACCCAGCGGCCGCCGCGGAACCGGCTCCGCCGCGCCGCCCCCCTGGGGGGGAGGCGCCGCAGGCGCTTCGGGGGGGAGCCATCACAGGGGCGGCTCGCGCATCTCGATGTAGGCGCGCAGCCGCAGCTCCTTGACCCAGTCGGTGTAGGCCTGCTCGAACTTGGCCTCGCGCAGCTGGTTGCGCGCCTGCTCGCGCACCTCCTTGGGCTCGAGCGAGACATTGCGGCGCTCGTCCACGCGCAGCAGGTGCACGCCGAAGCGCGAGACCACCGGCGCCGACAGGCCGCCCGGCGGCAGCTTGTTCATCGCGTCCTCAAACTCGGGTACGAACTGGCCGGGCGCGGCCCAGCCGAGATCACCGCCATTGGCCGCGCTGCCGTCTTCCGACACCTCGCGCGCCACGTCCTCGAACTTTTTCGCGCCGCTGTCGATCTGGCGGCGCAGCTCTTCCATGCGGCGCAGCACGGCGGGCTGCTGCGTGGCATCGCCCACGCGCAGCAGGATGTGGCGGGCGTGGGTCTGCGTCACCTGGTACAGGTCGGGCTGCTGGCGGTCGACGACCTTCAGCACATGGAAGCCGGCCGCACTGCGCAGCGGTGCCGGCGTGACGCCGCCCACCGGCAGCGCCTTGACCGCCTCGACGAACAGGTCGGGCAGGCGCTCGACCGGGCGCAGGCCGATCTCGCCGCCGGCCTCGCGGTTGTTGTCTTCGCTGATCTCGCGCGCCACCTTGGCAAAGGCCTCGCCGCCGCTCACGCGGGCCAGCGCGGCCTCGGTGGCCGCCCGGCGCGTGGCCACCTCGGCTTCGCTGGCGCCTTCGGCCAGCTTGATCAGGATCTGGGCCAGGTTCAGCTGCACCTCGCCGGCCTGGCGGGCACGCTGCTCGTCGAGCAGCTTGTCGATGTCGCCGTCGGTGACGCGGATGCGGTTGACGACCTCGCGCTCGCGCACACGCTCGACCAACAGCTGGTCGCGCAGGTTGGCGCGAAAGCGGCTCCAGTCCATGCCCTCGGCCTTGAGGCGCTCGCGCAGCTGCACCACGCTGAGCTGGTTCTGCGCCGCCACGTTGGCCACCGCGCGGTCGAGCTCGACTTCGTCGACCCGGGAGCCCGAATCGCGCGCATAGGTGATCTGCACACGCTCGTCGATCAGCGCCTCGATGGCCTGCTGGCGCAGCACCTCCTCGGACGGCTGCGCACCGCCCTGGCGGCGCAGCTCGGCCTGGGCGCGGCCCAGGCGCAGGCCGACCTCGACCGAGGTGACCAGCTCGGTGTTGACCACCGCGACGATGAAGTCGCCGTTGCGGCTGTTGCGCTCGGCGCCGCCCAGCTTGATGGCGGGCCGCGCGGGCGCCGCCGCGGTGGCCTGTGCCAGCGCGGCCGGGGCCGCCAAGCCGCCCGCCAGGGCCAGCGCGCAAGCGAGGACCTGCAGCCGCAGCACAGGGCCGACAGCAGGGGTGCCAGCGCGACGGCCGGTGAGGGGAGTGTGGGTCATGGATCGAAGCGGGAAGACGACTGGCCCGGCGTGTCGCGCAGCAGCCGGTAACCGGGGATATTGTCCTTCAACACCTGCAGCGGGTTTGCACCGATGCGCGACAGGCCCGACAGCTCGAGCTGCAGCGACAGCTGGGTGCGCGCCTCGGCGCTGCCGGTGGACAGTCGCTCGAACACCACGCGGCCGATCCAGCAGGCGCTGTCGTATTCGAAGCCGACGATGGAATCGGTGAGCCGGCGGTCCTTCATGCTGTAGTTCAGCCGGCCCACGGCATACACGCTGCCGCCGCAGCCGCGCGAGGCACCCACCGGCCGCGCGCTGCCGCGGTACACCGGCCACTGCCAGCCCAGCTCGGCCTGCTCGGACAGGCCACGCGCCAGGCGGTAGCCCATGCTCACCGTGTGATAGGGCGCCGGCGAGTAGCGCGCGCCCAGGATCGAACGCACGATGCGCGAGCTGTCGGGGTTGTACTGCAGCGCCGCGTCCAGCCGCCACGGGTTGAACACCGCGGTCGAGCCGTCGACCAGCACATCGGAAAAGCGCTGCGACTGCGGATCGCCCGACACCACCACGCGCTGCTCGCGCAGGCGGATGCGCTGCGCCAGCCCCAGGCGCAGGGTTTCGGCGCCGGTCTGCGCATCCACCAGGCGGCTGGTGACGCCGGCGGTGACCTGGTGCGCATCCGAGACGCGGTCGATGCCCGAGAAGGCGTTCTCGGCGTAGATCGACACGGCGTTGAAGTCGCGCTCGGCGGCGTCGAACAGCGGCAGCTGCGACTGGTCGCGGTAGGGCGTGCGCACGTACAGCAGGCGCGGCTCCAACGTCTGGCGCTGCGGCCGGCCGAACCAGCGGCTGGCGCGCTCGAACACCATGCCGGCGTCCAGGCTGGTGGTGGGGATCACGCGCGTGCTGCGGCGCAGCGTCACGTCGGTCTGGTCGATGCGGTAGCTGGCGGCATTGAGCGCCAGCTTGGGCGTGAGCCACCAGCCGGCATCGCCGAAGGGCCGCGACAGGCTGCCCAGCGCATGCCAGCGCCAGCCGGTGGGCAGACTGGCCGAGGCCGAGCGGTCGGGCCGGTCGAAGTGGTTGAGCTCGGTCTCCAGCGCGGCGTTCAGGCCCAGCGGCAGCCGGGGTGCGGCGCGCAGGCCCAGCTGCGGGCTGCGCCGGTAGGGCGCGACGATGCGGTCGTCGCCGGTGCCGGTCTGCAGCACCTGCCAGTGCTGCACCCGCGCATAGGCTGTCAGCGGCCCCCAGGGCGTGCCGAAGGCCTGTTCGGCGCGGGCATCGCGCGGCAGCAGGCGCGGCGAGGTGCCCGGCACGGTCTGGCTGAAATCCTTCCAGTAGGCGTCGTCCGAGACCTGGTAGCCCTGCAGCGAATAGCGCAGGCCGCCGGTGCCGCCGGCGCCGCCCAGCTGGCCGCGGTGGTCAAGTTGCAGCGCATGGCGCCCATGGCCGGTGGCGCGGTCGTGGGGCAGCAGGTGCAGCTTGAGCTGGCCCTGGTAGGCCGGCTCAAGGTAGCGGAACTCGGCCCCCAGCGCAAAGCCGCGCCGCGTGAGCACGGTGGGCGTCAGCGTGGCGTCGCGGTTGGGCGCGATGTTCCAGTAGTAGGGCACGCTCAGCGTGGTGCCGTTGCGGCTGTCCACCGGCACGAAGGTGGGCGGCAGCCAGCCGCTCTTGCGGTCATCGGTGAGCGGAAAGCTCACCACCGGCAGCGCCAGGATTGGCAGGCCCAGGAACTCGAGCACCGCCCCCTCGGCCACGCCCTCATTGGCCTCGAGGTCGAAGCGCACGCGCTCGGTGCGCAGCAGCCAGTCGGGGCCCTGGCCATCGTCGCGCGGGCAGCTGGTATAGGTGGCCTTGCGCGCACGGCTGCGGGCCGAGTCGAGGAAATCGATGCGCTCGGCGCGGCCGCCCGAGCCCAGCGTCAGCAGCTCGAATTCGGGCTGCTGGAAGAAGCCCTCGAAGCGCTGCACCTGCAGCTGCAGCTCGCTGCCGCGGTAGCGCACGCCGGGGCGCTCGATCTCGACCTTGCCGCGCGCGCTGGCGGTGTCGCTGGCGCTGTCGTAGGCCAGGCGGTCGGCGCGGATCACCGTGCCGGCACGGCGGAACTCCACCGCGCCCTCGGCCAGCGCGTCGATGTCGGGGCGCACGGTCAGGCGCTCGGCCTGCACGATCACTGGCCGCAGGCGCGCGCCGTCGCCCTCGGGCGCCGGGCTCAGCCGTGGGCTGATGTGCAGCACCGGGCCGGCGGGTGCGCTGGCAGCAGTGGCCGCGCTGGCCGGGCGGGCCGGCGGCACGGCCGCGGTCTGCGCTGCCACCGGCGCAACGGCCAGCGAGGCCAGCGCCAGCGCGCAGGCCAGCGGCAGGCATGCGGGCGTGAACAGATCGGCAGGAACGTGGCGGGCGGCGAGGGGCACGGGCGGTGGACGCGGGCGCACCCGGGACGCGGGGCGAAAGCGCTGGGCGGCAGGGCCGCTGCGTTGGGGGCAGGATCGGACGAGGTCGGCCGAGGCGCGGCGCCACGGGGTCGGCTTCGTAGAATCTGCGGATTATCCATGAGGGCTCCCGGGCCCGCGCCGCCCCGCCCCATGATGAGTCCTGCCCCCGCCGCACCGTCTGCCACTGCTGCCACCCCCGCCGCGATCACCTGGCCCGACGCCAGGCGCGAAGCCGCCTTCTGGCACTGGTTCACGCCGCTGGCCGCACGCGAGGGCCTGGACGCCGCCACGCTGGCGCCGGCATCGGCCGATGCCAGCTTCCGCCGCTACCTGCGCGTGCATGGCGCCGGCGGGCGCAGCTGCATCGTGATGGATGCGCCGCCGCCGCAGGAGGATGTGCGCCCCTTCGTCGACATCGCCGGCCGCATCCAGCGCGCCGGCCTGCACGGCCCGCAGGTGCTGGCGGCCGACGCCGACCACGGCTTCCTGCTGCTCAGCGATCTGGGCCACGAGCTCTACCTGCGCGCGGTGCAGGCCGATGGCGGCGCCCGCTCGGAGCCCCTGATGCGCGAGGCCATCGCCGCGCTGCTGCAGTGGCAGCAGAAGGTGGACGCCCGCGGCCTGCCGGCCTACGACGACGCGCTGCTGCGCCGCGAGCTGGCGCTGTTTCCTGAATGGTGCGTGGGCCGTGAATTCGGCATCACCTGGACCGACGCGCAACAGGCCACCTGGGCCACGCTGTGCGACTGCCTGGTGGCCAGCGCCCTGGCCCAGCCGCAGGTGGCCGTGCACCGCGACTGGATGCCGCGCAACCTGATGGTGAGCACGCCCAACCCCGGCATCCTCGACTTCCAGGACGCCGTGCACGGCCCGGTCACCTACGACATCGCCTCGCTGCTGCGCGACGCCTTCCTGAGCTGGGACGAGGAACGCGAACTCGACTGGGCGGTGCGCTGGTGGCAGGGTGCGCGCGCCAGCGGCCTGCTGGGCGAGACCGCGCTGGCCGAGGATTTCGGCGAGTGCTGGCGCGCCATCGAATGGATGGGCCTGCAGCGCCACCTCAAGGTGCTGGGCATCTTCTGCCGCCTGAAGCACCGCGATGCCAAGCCGGCCTACAGCGCCGACCTGCCGCGCTTTTTCGCCTATGCCACGAAGGTGGCGCTGCGCTACCGCGAGCTGGCGCCGCTGGTGCGCCTGATCGAGCCGATGAGCGGGCCGCTGACCACCACCGGCTTTTCGCTGCGCTAGGCCGGCCGCGGCCGGGCACGGCCGCGCCCCCCACGGATACATCTGGCAATGCCTGCATCGCCGCCGGGCCCGGCGGCTACGATTTCGGCCTGGGCAGCGGGGCGGGGGATGCGGCGATGAGGCAGCAGCACACGATGACGGCGGTGGCCATGCCGGGCCGGCGCGCGGCGGTGGCGGCACTTGGCCTGGCGCTCGCGCTGCTCGCCAGCGCGGCCGGCGCCACCGCCATCGCCACACGCGGGCCGGTGGCCACGGCCGATCCGGCCACGGGCTGGTTCGAGGGCGTGCTGGTGGAAGGCGGCCTGGCCGAGCTGAACCCCGGCAATGCCACCGAGGAGTTCCTGCCCGGCTACCGGGTGAGCGCGCGCGCCGCGGCCGACGATGTCAAGGTGCAGATGCGCGGCTCGGCGGCCTACTCGCTGGCCGCCAACCTGCCGCTCACCGGCAGCTTCGCCAGCGGCCTGCCGGGCGTCTTTTTCGACAGCTTCCTGATCGGCCAGGGCGTGGTGGCCGGCGGCACGCCGGGCAGCACGGTGCGGCTGCAACTGGCGCTCGAGTTCCACGGCGCGTTCCTGGATGTGACCGGGCCGCACGACATGCTGCTGCAGGGCCAGCTGTATGTCAGCGGCGCCCAGGGTGGCGGCGCCTCGTACATGTCCGATCTGCAGTTCAGCCTGCTGCCGGGCAGCAGCACGGTGCGCACCGATCTCACCGGCGTGGCCGGCGGCACGCCCACCTCGCCGGCCTATGCCGGCGCGCTGCCGGTGGTGATCAGCCGCCAGGCCGGCGATCTGCGCGGCATCGCGCAGATCAGCTTCGATGCCGTGGTTGGCGATGCGCTGTACGTGCAGGCGGCCTTCGCCGGTGGCGCCGGCCCGGTGGCGCGCCAGGGCCAGGCCCAGGCCGGCAGCGCACGGGTGGAGGCCTGGGGCACGGCCGGCATGCAGCTGCAGATGCCCACCGGCTACTCGCTGGCGCAGGCCAGCGGCGTGCTGGCCGCACCCGGCATCCTGAGCAACGTGCCCGAGCCGGTGGCGGCCTGGCTGTGGCTGGCGGGCCTGCCACTGCTGGCGGCCGTGGTCAGCCGCCGTCGGCCGCGGGCGCTTCGCTGAGCGGCTCGGCGCAGCCGGCCGGCAGGGTTTCGCAGCCTGCCGCCGCCAGCCAGGGATCGCGGTCTTCACCGCCAAAGGCCTGCAGCAGGAAATCCAGAAACACCCGGGTGCGCGCCGGCAGGTGCTTGCGCGAGGGCATCGCGGCCCACAGCGTCAGCGAGAACAGGCGCCAGGCGGGCAACACGCGCTCGAGCGCGCCCTCCAGCAGCGCATCCTCGACCACGAAGGACGGCAGGCCGGCCACGCCCAGGCCGTGCAGCGCGCCGGCATACATGGTGTCGGTGTGCTGGGTGGTCAGCAGCGGCCGCCGCGGCACCACGGTGGCGCTTTCCAGCCCCTGACCACCGGCGCGCGGGCGCTGGAAGGTGATGCCGCGCTGCAGGTCGCTGATGGGTGGCAGCAGCGTGTCGTGCGCGGCCAGGCCGTCGGGGTGATCGGGCCGGCCATGGCGAGCCAGGTATTCGGGCGCCGCGCACAGGATGACCTCGGTGCGCGCCAGGCGCCGGGCCACGAACTCACCCTGCAGCGGCAGGCGCAGCGACAGCAGCGTGAGGTCGAAGCTCTCGTCCATCGTCTCCACCGGGCCGGGCGAGTGCAGCTCCACGCTCACCTGCGGATGGCGCGCATGGAAGGCCGGCAGCAGCTTGGCCAGCTGGTGCACGGCCAGCGCCGGCGGCACCAGCACGCGCAGGTGGCCGCGCGGCTCCTGCGTGGCACAGGTGGCCGCGGCAGCGGCATCGTCCACATCGGCCAGGATCTGGCGCGCGCGCTCCAGGTAGTCGGTGCCCACCTCGGTGAGCGTCAGGCGGCGCGTGGTGCGCTGCATCAGGCGCGCGCCCAGCTGCTCCTCCAGCTCGGCCACCAAGCGCGTCACCACCGGTGGCGTGAGGTCCAGCGCCCGCGCCGCCGCGGCGAATCCGCCCTCGTCGGCCACACGCACGAACACGCGCATCGCACGCAACTGGTCCATGGCCCGTCCTTCAAGATTGCCGCCGGATGACGGCCGGATTACGTGTTGGTTCGGAATCAACCGACGTCTTCGAACCGTAATCATTCCACCAAACGCAATGGTGCATTCGCCTGTTGCCGCTGTTTGTTTTGCGGGTAACTACCTAAAGTGAGGCCCATCGACACGCTGAAGCCACCCACTGCGAGACCGGCCCGGCGTCCTTGCCACCCTGCTGACTCAGGAGCTCACCATGACCGTTCGTTCCACCCTGCTGACCCTTGCCACCGCCGCCATCGCCGTGCTGAGCGCGGCCGCAGCCCAGGCCGCCCCGACCCAGTGGTACCCCGCCGGCGAGGGCGAGGTGATCCAGCACAGCCAGCCCGTGCGCAGCACGCTCAGCCGCGCCCAGGTGGTGGCCCAGGTCGAGGCCGCGCAGCGCCAGCAGACGCTGGCCGCACCGGGCCAGCTGAGCACCGTGCCGGTGGTGGCCGCGGCCACGCCGATGCTGGCCCGCGCCGAGGTCAAGCGCGAGACGGTGGCCGCCGCGCGCGCCGGCCAGCTGCTGGGCGCCGGCGAGGCCCTGGCGGTGAACCGCACGGCCGCGCCGCGCGCCGCCGCGCCCGCCAAGACCACCGGCGCCGGCCAGTGAGGCCCGGCGCCCCGGGGCCTGGCGCTGGCGCCGGCTTCAGGGCATGCCGGCGATCACCTGCGCCACCGCGGCCGTGAGCCGCTTGGCGTAGGGCACATGCAGGAACTCGTTGGGCCCGTGGGCGTTGCTCTTCGGGCCCAGCACGCCGCAGA